>JBAUIP010000630.1:0-2553 GCA_049683055.1 Pricia sp. | reverse complement strand
CATTGGATCAAGTGTGTTGGCCATATCGTGCTTTTATGTTAGCGCGATAAGGTAATTACTTGATCTCCCAAAGTGGCACAGATCGAAACCTTACAACTGGCACAGATCGAAACGTTCTAATCCTAGCACAAAATCAATTGGCACAAAACGAACCGAGAATAATGGCACGGTTTGAACCGAAATCACTGGCACAATGACTCCGAAATCGGTGGCACAAAACGAACCGAATTAGCCAAGAAAAACCGATAACATAGAAATCCTAAAACTAGGATGCCTATGGCCAGAAAAATTCTTCGGATTATCTTGAGCCTATTTCTCGATTTTCTTGCCTGTCTATCTGTTCGTCGATTCTGTATAACAAGAGGTCTTATGCTCTTTTCTTGTCTATCGTTATTATCGTATATTGAGTCCGAGGTAATAAGGGATATTTTTATTCCTTGACCATGCAACCAGATGAGTTCGTCCACCATTTTAGGAGAAAGATAGGGCGAGGAAATCTTTACCGATTTTTGGGCACTTCCAATCTCCTTCAAGAGTTTGGTGCCCGCCCCGGTACCCATGTAGATGTCGCACTTCGCCTGATTGAACCACATCGCTTTTTTGTTAATGGCCTGACCTTTAAAAATACGAAATCCTAAAATGGATTGCAAGTAAGTTGAATCCCAAAGGTGATATTTTTCAATTGCGTGATTTCACGAATGAAGCGTTCATCATCTCCCGTACCTCTAAATGAATCCGGTTAAAATTGGCCGTAATCTCGGCATGGTCATATACAAATACGGGCTCGGGCAATGTCCTTTGGATAATCGGCTTTTCGAAGCGGATCCGCTTGTCCTTTCCATCGGCAAATGAAATAAACTCCCCTCTTTTGAGCCGAAAGAAGGTATCGGAACGTCTTTTGCTGACCTCCTTCTCCCCTTTGGTGATTCGGGAATCGAAGTTCCAGTTGGTGCTTTGGCTTACACTTTTGGTCTGCCTCTTGACAATCTCAAAAAAACGTTCATAGTATTTTGCCGTATCGGGGTCGTTGGCCTTTCCGAAAAACTGATAGGACAGGTTGCTGAGTATGGCCTTGCTCGTCTTGTCCCCGTACATGAGATCGTTCTGGATCTTGTCCTGAAGCACATAGACCGTCAGGATATCATAGCTCCTTAGAGTTGCCGGTATACGCTGCATGTTCAACAATCGAAACGTGGAGGCTTCCTCGGCAAGGAAAAAGGACGACAGACGGTTGCGTACGCTCATCTGTTTGGTGATCGTATGGATGATGGTCGCGATGACCGGGGAATAGGCGGTCTCGAATTTGGGATTGTTCACTACCGAGACGATTGAGGGATTATCCGGATTGTTAACGTCCAGGGGCACTTCGTCGGCCGACAGCGCCATAAAAATACGTTTGGTACTGATTTTCTTTAGCGCGTTGGCCAAGGTGCTCATAACTCCCGCCGTTTGCCGCTCCGAACCTATCCCGGAAACAAAGGCATCGGCCATGGCCTTGGACGTAAAGTCGGAGCTCAACCAATCGACAAGGGCCTCGGCATCCAGATATTGGTACAGGGCGATCAAATGGGGAAGGGTGCAATATTTTGGATGGGCAATTTTCAACTTCCAGATCATTCCGCCTATTAGGCCCTCGACCGCATCGTTAAAAAATTTGGAGGACCCTGTCGAGACCGATTCCTTTTGTTCTAGCAGGTTTTCCAATAGGACACGGGAAATCTCGTTTACGCTTTCCTCGTCTTCCAGATAACGGGGCGCAATGGGATTGACCCGTTTGTGGATGTCATCGAACGAAATAATATGGAAGGGTATCCCAGGGCTTTTGAACAAGGGATAGGCCATTTCGGTAATCTCGAAATGTTTGTAGTCATGGATGACCCCGCAAAAACCATGTTTGTGGAAATGTTTCAACAGGCTATAGACCACCGATTCGGTCTTTCCGCTGCCGGCAGAGCCGATTATGGAAATGCCCCGACGGATATTGTACATATTCAGGATTCCGTTCCTGAGCAAGAACCTGGCCCGATATTTCTTAGGTGTGGCGTTGTTTTCGATTTCACCGGAAAGTGCCAGAAAACAGGTTAGGCTTATTAATTGAAGAGGCGCCAACCATCGTACCGAAAAATCCACGGAAAATAGAAAACCTTGCCCATAGCATCCTGTAAAGCCCATGTATATCAAAAGTGCCGTTACCAGCAGCATTGGATAGTCCAGGTAACGGTGTATCAAGAGGATTCCGCCGGTGGCGGTGACATAATATAGTAGTATGGTCGAGATAATGTCCATAGTCCGTTAGATCCCGATGGAACCGGAGGACCGCGCCAAGTCCATCGCCCTCTTGAACTTTTTGATGGTCTGGAGCGCCACCTGTACCTTGTTCGTGGGAATGTTGACGATGGGCACCTTTACGCCTGCTTTTCCCAGTATTTCAAAAGCGGCACTTCTCTCGCTCGTCGGTAGGCCAAGTAAACGGGCAAAATACTTATGAGGGTCCCTAAGATATGTTTTTCTTGCTCCATAGGTCTCTACGAAATTCCGTTTGTGATCGAACAT
>JBAUIP010000629.1:0-11806 GCA_049683055.1 Pricia sp. | reverse complement strand
AGTTTTAGGCTCATCAATTTGGAAACCCCGGTGCTCGAATTTCCCGAAACATCCTATTTATGCCAGAGCGACGTCGGAATTTTTCTCGGTCCTGCCAATCCGAATCCAAATTTTTCCTACGCATGGGATTCCGGGGAGACCATTCCCAACCTTGAGGTTGCCCAAGCAGGCGAGTATACCCTCACGGCAACGAACACCGAAGGGGGATTGAGCTGTAGCGATACACGGACGGTCACGGTCATAGCTTCGGAACCCCCGACGATTACCGACATCGAAATCGAAGATCTGAGCAACAACAATATCATTACCGTGATGGCCAATGGCGTGAACGCGCTCGAATATAGGTTGGACGATGGCGACTACCGAACCGGAAACGTGTTTCAAAACGTGGCACCGGGCAGGCATACCGTCACGGTCAACGACCCCCAAGGTTGCGGTGCTGTCTCCGAGGAAGTCTTGGTCATCGGCTTCCCCAAATTTTTTACGCCTAACAATGACGGCATGAACGACGTCTGGCATATTTCGGGATTGGAACTTTTGCAAGACCCTTCGGTTGCCATCTTCGATCGCTACGGGAAACTGATGGTCAAGCTCGACGGTAGCTCTGATGACTGGATGGGCACTTTTCGCGGGCGGCTCCTGCCGGAATCAGACTACTGGTTCCGCCTTACCTATACCGATGACAACGGGCAAACGGTCACCGCCAAATACATTGATAACCACTTTTCATTGAAAAGGTAAATTCCGAATCGGGACGCCAGCAAGCCAGTACACGAGCCACCATTTTTCTTTCAATTAATCCTGGTAGTGGATTTCATCGATAAACTGTCGATTTCTCCCGTTAAAACATACTAAACAAGGCTTTAGATAGTTATAGTAGGGTACAATTTTCAGTATTCCATATCGTATGCGACCTACCTACTTTGCTTTTGCTATCCTTTTCCTGCTTTTTTCTGTAGGACTGAAGGCGCAAAACTCCCCGGATTGCCGAAGCGCTATTCCGGTCTGTGCCGATGCCCCTATCATAGGCCATGCTGATGGAAACGGTGATATCGACGATTTTGACCCGGAAGAGATTACGGAATCCGGTTGTCTGGAAAAGGGAAGCGTGAGCAGCGCCAACATCGAGCACAATACCTCTTGGTTCGTGTTTCGAGCGGGTACAGGCGGACAAGTCGGGTTCGATATCGAGGCCCTTCCGGTCAACGGTTCTGGAACGCCCACCGCGGAGTGGGACTTCGCCGTTTACGGCCCGGATGTAGATTGCGCCGACATCAGCAGCGGTGCCGCCCAACCGATTCGATGCAACTATGAGGTAAACAACACCCGGTTTACGGGTATCGGTATAAATCCCGAGGATGGCCAAACCGGCGTGCCTTCGACGACCCAGAACCTAAATACCTACGATGAGTGGCTTGAGGTGCAGCCCGGAGAGCTTTACTACATCCTTATCAATAATTTCAATACGAATTTTGATGGCGACCCCGAGTCATACATGCTCACCTTTACCGGTGATTCAGTGGATGCCGACCAGAACAACGCATTGGACTGTACCCTGCGGGATGAGTTCTTAGGATTGGACATCATCGCCTGTGAGGGCGACCCTGATATTACCTTGAGCGCCTTGAACTCCCCCGCCGGCCCCGATATACAGAATGTGGCTTGGTCGGTAGACTATGATGACAACGGCACTATCGATGCTCAGTTGGAATCGGGCCCATCCGCTACTCAAATAACGGTCGCCAGCCCCAATTCCGGGCGCTATTTTGTAGATATTACCACCAGTTTCGGTAATGTGACCGATGATATATTGATTACTTATTACGGTATTCCCGTTTTGCAGCGGGTCGCGCTGTTGGATTCCAATCTTTCGCAAGATCCGGATCGGAACAACATCAGAATTTTGGCAGACGGCGATGGTGATTACGAGTACGCCATCAACAGTGGGGAGTTTCAGGAAGACCCGGTGTTCAACGATGTGCCTCCAGGTATCAACACGGTAATTATCAATGATACCAACGGATGCGGTATAACGGAACCTTTGGAATTTTTGGTGGTCGGCTATCCGAAGTTCTTTACCCCGAACGCCGATGGTGTTAATGATACTTGGAACATCAGGGGCATGGAGACCTTGATTGACCCTTCGGTCTTCATTTTCGACCGCTACGGTAAGTTGCTGGCCGAATTGGGACTTAACTCCGACTGGGACGGTACCTTTCAAGGAAACCCTTTACCTTCTTCGGATTATTGGTTCCGATTGGAATTGAACGAACTTGAAGACGGGATGCCGGTCGCAAAGGCTACGCGGACGCATTTTACTTTAAAGAGATAGTCAAGTCAAGTAATTCTCTAGCACAGAATTAAAATTGCCGACTCGATGCTACTGCCAAGAAACAAGAGCGAAAGAATGTTCGTAAGTTTCATGAAAAGTTTCCTGTAGAGTCAAAAGCAGGACCTGCCCAATGGCGAGATTCGTGTTATTCTTCAAGTCTTATCAGAAGTTCATCGTATATCCCAACGAAAAATTGGTATTGATTCGATTCAGTACCGCGGGAGTGTTGATTCCCGAAAAGAAATATTGAGACACATCTTGGTCGGTCCGGTTCACGGAAAAATCCAAACGGCTGCCTCCAAAGTTATATCCGATTCCCCCTGAGACCCCGAACAAATCGCCGACGATATTCCCATCGGCATAGGGACTTTGTCGGTACCGATACCCGGCCCGAAGGCTGACCCTTTGAATACGGTATTCTCCACCTACCCTAAAGGATGATACGCCACCCAAAGCTTCGGAAATAAACTGATTTTCCGATGCGAAAAAGGAATCGCTGGTAGGCCGTAGTTCGGAGTTCGAGTAGTCCTGATAGTCGTAATCAAAGCTTAACAATCCATTTTTGCCGAATACGGCGGCGATACTTCCGGTCAGTTTGCCAGGCGATTTGATTTGGTATTCGAATATGTTGACGCCTTGGAAGTCTATGTCTACAATAGACGTACCGGCATTTGGATAGTTAGAACCAATGTCTTGCGAGAAGTTGTCGGTCAAACGATACCATGTCGGGGATTGATAACTGGCGCCCAAACGCAGAAAATCGATGGGTTTGGCAATAGCTCCCAGACTGAAAGAGAAGCCGCTGCCCTCTGTACGCAAAAGGTTATCGAAAGCAACGGTACGCACCTCCGAATTTTGATCGGTAAGGGTTTCGTCGTACCTGTCGAGCCTGTCGTATAGAATATTGTGGAAGTTTAGCGAGGCTCCGAGATAAAGAATGTCTTGAAATTGGGTCGCTCCGTTGACGGTAAACTTGCTATTTTGGCCATTGATACGCTGACGGAATTCCTGCGAAACATTATCGTACATAGTGCTTGGCTCGTAAGCGGTATTATCGGCAATTTCTTCATCCGAAAGATTTTCACGACCTCCAAAATCGGGGTCGATGATACCCGCTTGATATCCCAAAAATGCCTGTTGGGCCCCAAAACCAAGGCCTTCGGTTGCTCCGATGTCTATATAAGCGTCCGTTACGGTTTCACCTTCGCGGACTTCGAGATTTCCCAATCGAATACCGTCGGCAGCATCTAGAAAATAGGTGTCGATTCCCTGATTCCCTGTTCCCGAAATAAATTTGCGATCGTCAAAATTTTGGGCCACATCATAATTAAAGGCAACGGATATTTTCTTCCAATTGGAATCCGGATCGCTAGAATTAAAGACCAGTGCGCCGCCCACCTGATTGATATCCAGATTGTTAGAATTGGTATTTGTAAAAGTTCCTCCGTAGCCCGCATCCGAATTCCGGTCGAAATAGGTTCCGGTAAAGGTGAAGAGGCTGTTGTTGAAGACCGCGCTTCCGGCGGGATTGATGTTCAAAGCGGACAAATCACCTCCCAAGGCCCCGAAAGCGCCGCCCATGGCTTGGTAGCGGGCGGTTCCCTGTAAATCCTCCGTGGTGTATCGAATTACATCGTCGACGTTTTGGGCACTTGCGATGGCGCATACGGATAAAGCGATGAAGGTCAAGAATCGTTTCATTTCTTAGCAATTTTTATTTTGGAAAAATTTTATGGATAAGGGACTGTTTGAAATTATCAATATGTTTTCAAACAGTCCCTATAAACTTCTTTAGTCAAAGTTTTTTCTGAGTGGGAAATCCTAGTTGCTTCGACCTCCACCGGACCGGGACGAGCCTCCTGAACTTCGGGATGAACCTCCGCCCGAACTTCTAGAGCTTCCGCTGGAGCTCCTCATGCTCCCAGAACTTCTGGAAGAGCTTCCGGAACTTCGGTAGCTACTACTGGGACTGGAACTTCGGCTACCTGAAGACCGATAGCTGCTGCTGCGCGGTGAAGAACTTCGGTACGATTGGTTGCTTCTGGACGAAGAGCTTCGGTAGGCGCCGCTACTGCTTCGGGTACGGGTACCACTACTTCGATACGATGAGCTTCTAGGATTCGAAGAACGTGCCGTGGTACTTCGCGAGGAAGAACTTCGGTATGAATCGTTACTTCGTGATGACCTATTGTAGTTGGGCGTGGCCCGGGTACTTCGGCTCTCGCGATACGACTGGTTGCGGTCTACGCCGACGGTTCTTCGGGAAGCGGTGGAGTTGCTTCGGCTACCGCTATAGCTTCGGTTACTGCGTGATGCAGAACTTCGGTCGGTGCCCGAACGGTTCGCTGAATATCGCGGGGTAGAGGCCGTCCTATTATAATTGGAGCGTATGGCGTTGCGCGAGCTGTTTCCTGCAATCGCATTGGTTCTATTGGTGTAACCACGTCGGGTACTATTGTAGGCATAATCCCTTCGTCCGTAAGAATTATTATTGAATCCGTTATAGTATCCATAGGGTGGGCACCAGGTTCCGAATCCTCCATAAAAACCGGCTCCCCAGCCGCCGCCCCAGCCAAAACCATTGTTCCATCCGTAGCCCCAACCGGGACCAAAACCGCCCCAGCCGAATCCGCGGCCATAGCCGCCCCAGCCCCAACGGTTGCCCCAGCCCCATCCTGGGCCGAAACCGCCGTAACCCCAGTTGTTCCACAGCCAAGGCGAGCCGAAACCGAAGCCGCCGCCCCAACCCCAACTGTTGTCGTAGACGTTGATGTTGACGTCAGTGGTATTGTCGCCCCACCCGGCATATCCGTTATAATCGTTGCCATTATCGTAATAATCCGTCAACTGGCCTTGTGGCACGGTGTCGTACTCTACCGTGCTGGTATAGGAATCGACATCCGTAAAGATTTCACCTTCTAACGCCTGCTCGTATTGATCGGCCTGCTGTCCAAAATAATTGGTGTAGGTATCGTCTTCGTTATTTTTACGATTTTTCTGGGTACGTTCCTGTGGTCTTTCGGCACTGACTTGATTGTCACCGGAATAGATACCGTCGTTATCGTAATAGGATGCGGACTGATATGATCCACACGAGGCCAATACAACACCGGAGAGGGCGAGTAGGGCCGCGAAGCGGATTTTAGGAAGGGGTAATGAATATATCATGGCGGTAAATTTTATTGTTGAAACTACTAAAAATAAGTAGTTTTACCCAATTAATTTAGCTTATAAGAGCAAGTTTTATGCCAAACTACGAAGCATGGGTAAGAGATTAACGAAGCGCGGCGAAGATTATTCCAAATGGTACAATGAATTGGTGGTGGGGGCCGATCTCGCCGAGAATTCCGGGGTGCGCGGCTGTATGGTCATCAAGCCTTACGGATTTGCCATCTGGGAGAAGATGCAGGCGGAATTGGATCGGATGTTCAAGGAAACAGGCCATGAGAACGCCTATTTTCCGTTGTTCATTCCGAAATCCTATTTGAGCAAGGAGGCCAGCCACGTCGAGGGCTTCGCCAAGGAATGTGCGGTCGTTACCCATTACCGTTTGAAAAATGCGGAGGATGGAAGCGGCATTATCGTCGACCCGGATGCCAAACTCGAGGAAGAACTGATCGTGAGACCGACTTCCGAGACCATTATTTGGGATACTTATCGTAGGTGGATACAATCCTATCGCGACCTGCCCCTATTGATTAACCAGTGGGCCAACGTGGTGCGCTGGGAGATGCGGACGCGCCTCTTTTTGCGCACGGCGGAATTCCTCTGGCAAGAGGGCCACACCGCCCATGCCACCGAGCCGGAGGCCGTTGAGGAAGCTGAAAAAATCATGCACCTTTATGCGGACTTTGCCGAAAACCACATGGCGATGCCCGTTATCAAAGGCACCAAATCAGAGAGCGAACGTTTTGCCGGAGCGGTGGAAACCTACTGTATCGAGGCCCTGATGCAAGATGGAAGGGCTTTGCAGGCCGGTACTTCCCATTTTTTGGGACAGAATTTTGCCAAGGCCTTTGACGTTAAATTCGCTACCAAAGAAGGAAAACAAGAATATGTTTGGGCAACCTCTTGGGGCGTATCCACCCGCTTAATGGGCGCGCTGATTATGACCCATAGCGATGATAACGGATTGGTGTTGCCTCCTAAACTGGCCCCGATTCAAGTCGTAATCGTACCTATATATAAAGGAATGGACCAGTTGGATGTCATTTCCGAAAAAATTGGGCCCTTGGTCAAGGAATTGCGCTCCAAAGGCATTTCCGTGAAATTCGATAATCGCGATACACACAAACCCGGCTTTAAATTCAATGAGTATGAACTAAAAGGCGTACCCGTTCGGTTGGCCGTGGGGCAGCGCGATTTGGAGAACGGAACTTATGAAGTGGCTCGAAGGGATACCTTATCCAAGGAAGTGGTTCCGATGGATGAGGTGGTCGACAAAATCGAATTCCTGCTAGAGGATATTCAAAAAACCATCTACCAAAAAGCCATCGATTACCGCGCCGAGCACATCACAGAGGTGGATTCCTACGAGGATTTCAAGAAAGTCTTAGAAGAAAAAGGAGGATTTATCTCTGCCCACTGGGACGGTACTTCGGAAACCGAAAATCGAATCAAGGAGGAAACCAAAGCCACCATCAGACTTATTCCTTTGGATGAGGATTCGGAATCGGGAAGCTGTATGGTCACCGGGGAGCCTTCGGAGCGACGGGTTTTGTTTGCAAAAGCATATTGAGGGGATAAGTTCAAGTGCAAGCCCAAGTTCAAATGCAAGTCCCCATGCCTGAAGCTTCGTTGGCATGCCCACGCGCTAGTAGTTTTTCCATGGTTTGATTCACTCCCAAAAAAATAAATCCCAGTGTTGCCATAGTGAAAAATAATTGTATTTTTGCATCCGCAATTAATGAGGTCAAAAGTGGTGTTTGCGAGCGGTCTCCGGATGAAGTTTCATCTTATGGGCCGACTTTTTTTAACTTGTAAACCGGCTTTCGAAATCAAGAATTGGCCCGTTCGTCTAGGGGTTAGGACGCCAGGTTTTCATCCTGGTAACAGGGGTTCGATTCCCCTACGGGCTACAGTGCGAGTTTTGAATTAGGAGCTGTGAGTGTGGGGTTTTCAAAACGTAAAGCTCACAACTCCCAACTAAAAAAGGCCCGTTCGTCTAGGGGTTAGGACGCCAGGTTTTCATCCTGGTAACAGGGGTTCGATTCCCCTACGGGCTACTGAAACAAATTTAAAGAGTACTGGGTTGAGAGTTCTGCTCATGGCTTATAGCCATCAACTCATAATTCATAATTAGAAAGAATGGCAAATCACAAGTCGGCGTTAAAGCGAATCAGAAGAAACGAGTCGGTACGTCTCCGCAACCGGTATCAGCATAAGACCACCCGTAACGCAATCAGAAAATTGCGAAGCGAAGAGAAGAAAAAAGACGCCGAGGCCTTGTTGCCCGGAGTTTACAGTATGATCGATCGATTGGCGAAGCGCAACATCATTCACGACAACAAAGCATCCAACTTGAAGAGCAAGTTGGCGAAGCATGTTGCTGCGCTGTAAACAAAACCTAAAATAGGTCAAGTCGGTCTCCACATTTTTATCGAGGCGCAGCTTGAAAAAACATAAAAAGCCCCTGTGGATTCTTTCCACAGGGGCTTTTCTAGTGATCAACTTTCTGCTGTTATCTATGGGCGCTCAATTTACAGTTGACCATGTAGCGTATAAATTGAAATTAGACTATAGCCGCTTAATCGGTAAATTATACCCTTACCTGTCCGTCACCATAAACATAATATTTATTGGTTACCAACTGTTCCAAGCCAAGTGGCCCGCGATGGTGCAGCTTGTCGGTACTTATCGCCAGCTCGGCTCCGACACCCATGGCTCCTCCATCGGTGAAACGCGTAGAAGCATTATGATAGACCGCAGCGGAATCGATTTGCTCCATAAATTTGACTGCCGCCTCCTTGTCCGAGGTCATAATTGTGGTCGAATGGCCGCCGGAGTAGGTGTTAATTTTTTCGATGGCGTCGTCCAATCCGTCCACCGTTCCGATGCAGCATTTCATGGCGAGGAATTCTTCTTTCCAAACTTCGTCGTTTTCGATGACCGGTCTGTCCTTTAGCACGGAACCTGTTTTTTCATCCACTAGAACGGTGACCTTATTGTCCGTCAAAAAGGAATCCAGTGCTGTAACTTTTTCGGCATAATCGGAAATGGAGCTATCGATCAGAATCTTATCCAAAGCATTACAAGCTGAAATCTTGTGGGTTTTGGCATTGAGGATGACATCGAGACTCTTTTTCCAATCCGCTTTTTTATCGACATATAGAAAATTGTTTCCTCGGCCACTGACCAATACGGCGCATTGGGCGTGCTCCTTAACGAAAGCGATAAGCCGTTCGCCACCACGGGGCACGATAAGATCCAGTTTTTCGGGCGGATTTTTCAAAAAAGCCTGAGTCTCGGAACGATTCATTATCAACAAACGGATCCAATCGGTATCGAGTCCGTTTTCCGACAGGGCTCGGTGCCAGCATGCTTCGAGGACTTTGTTGCTATGAAAAGCTTCTTTTCCGCCTTTCAAAAGAATCTTGTTGTTTGCCTTAAATGCCAGAACCGCCGCCTCGATGGTTACATCGGGCCGGGATTCGTAGATAATCATAATGGTCCCGAACGGGGCGGTCTTGTTTTTGATTTCAAGTCCGTTGTCCAGTTTCCGGTCCGATTTCAGTTTGCCGACGGGGTCGTCTTGACCCATTACCTCTCGCACGGATGAAATCATGCCGTCGATTTTTTTATCATCGACAACTAACCGATCATAAAGGGCTTGGTCATCTTTTTCGAAAAGTTCGCAGTCCTTTTTATTGGCTTCCAGAATCTTATCTCGGTCCTCGTCCAAAATCGAGATCATCGATTTCAGCACCTTGTTCTTTATTTCGGTATTCAATAGTTTCATTGTTCGGTATTTTTAAAATTATTAGTAAGGCATCCTTCGTACTGTATCCGAATTCATCCTAAGAAATCTTAGGCCGTTATCCGCGTCCCTACCTTTTTGCCTTCCACGATATCGATAATTATATTGTCCCGTTTACCATTGGCGATATAGGTGGGAATATTCTTGGCGGCGGTCTGCTTCGCAATGTGTAGCTTAGAGCCCATACCACCTCGGCCTTCGGCTTCCCCTTTCTTGACCTCCTTCACGTATTTTTCCACATTTTCATCCACCCCGACATTTTCAATGACCTTGGTATGTTCATCATCGGGATGGCCGGTGTAAAGTCCATCGATATCCGTCAAGATAATAAATTTATCCGCTTGGATCAGTTCTGCCACGAGACTTGCCAGTTCGTCGTTGTCGGAAAACATCGATTTGGTCACCGAGACCGCGTCGTCTTCGTTGGCGATCGGCACCACACCCTCGGACATCAATCCTTCATAACAATTGATCATATTCTCGCGGTGCACACCGGGATTGAAGTCCCGCTTCGTGGCCAAAACCTGGGCGCATTTCATCCCATAGTCCCGGAAAATATTGTAATACAACCGCATCATTCGTGGCTGGCCGATGGCGGAATACACCTGACGGCGGATGGTCTTATCGGTAATCTGACTGTCGCCGAGCACTTCGATACCGGCGATGACCGACCCCGAAGATACCAGCACGACCATGATGTCGTTCTCATACAGTTCGGCGATTTGCTTGACCAATTTTTTCAAAATCGGCCTAACGATTCGATTGTCTTTGTTGGTCATCACGTTCGTTCCGACCTTTATTACTACTCTCTGCTTATACATTTTATTTTTCTTTACCAAGTTCGACGGCCCGGTTGAACGCTGCGTAGGCCGCTTCTTCGATTAAGTCCTTTACATTGTTATCGTCCATGGAATCCAGGGCGGCGCGGGTGGTTCCGCCTTTTGATGCCACTTTGTCCATCCAGGAATTGGGGGAGAGGTCAGAGGAATTAAAAAGCTCGACCGCCCCGGCGAAGGTCTGGCTGACCAGCACCTTGGAGTCATGTTTGGAAAATCCCATCTTCAACGCCGCTTCCATCATGCTGTGCATGAAATAAAAAACGTAAGCCGGACCGCTCCCGGATATTCCCGTAGAGGCGTCGATATAGTTTTCCGACTGCACCCGGATGGATTTCCCGGTGGTATCCAACAGATTTTCGACGGTCAGCAGCTCGATTCGGCTCACTTCGTCCGAAACCATATAAGATGTAATCCCTTTTCCCACTTGCGCGGGTAGGTTGGGCATGGCCCTGACTACTTTGTTGATACCCAATGCCTCTTTCATCGCTTTGATGGTGATGCCCGCCATGATCGAGATGATTATCTGACCGGGATTGAGCAAGGGTTTCATTTTCGCAAAAAGGTCCGCGCTATGGTAAGGTTTCACCGCGATAAAGACCATATCGGCCTGCGGAAGGCAATCTTCCATAGTCTCAAAAACATCGAAATGGGATATTTTTTGAAGGGATAGGATTTTCTCCGGGGAATTGTCCAAAATCATCACATTCCGTTTTTTCAACAATTTCGATTGCGACATGGCCTCGGCATAGGTCAGACCCATGTTTCCGGCGCCAATAACTAATACTTTCATTCTTAGGTTTTTTAGGTTATTTCAAATTTCTAGGGTAAATGGAACAACAACCGTGCGGAAGGCCGGAAATATGGAATTAAGTTGGATGTTCTCTGGTCCAAAACGTAGTATTGATTTCTGACTTTCGCTTAGCCCCCTACATGATGGACTTTTGAAGAGGATGCATTACTTTTTCGCGATTGGTTAACTCAGTTGGGTGGATGTTGTTTAAGGGATGCATCCTGAAAATATGGCGAGCTAGGCCTGAAATAGTGTCAGGGATGTACTGTTTGGGTTCATTTAGGAGAATTTAAAACGTTTCATCGATAGGAACCCGATGGTAAAACATAGATACATGGCAGCGATTAGCACATGATGTAATTCCTTGAACCATTTCACGTAAAGGTCCGAGTTGTAGACACCGACGATAATTAAGATGGGATATGAAGGATAAAAGACTAGAAGTCCCAGACTTATCCAAAACAATAGGTTATAGCGCCTGGAGATTTTGGAATTGCCAATTTTTGAGTCTTTCAAATAGAGACACACACACATGACAAGTAACGATGAGCCAACAATGATGCTCCAAATTTGGGGAAACAACCAGAAATCCTGAAAAAATAAGTTGACGAAACTGACTAGAACAAATACCAATGAACAATACTTTATAGCACTTTTAGAAAGGGAATTATTAATGATTTTCCAGTAGATGAAGAAAAAGTACAAAAAGAAAATGATGTCGAAAATATTGTAGATAGCGGTATTGTTGATTGTATAATATTCGGCCAATCCCCGATAATCTATCTGGTACTCCTCGTGTTTTAAAATATACCAGCCCAGTACTTCGGTGCATAGGGTGTAGGCTATCAAGATGGGAAAATATCTCAAAA
>JBAUIP010000628.1:0-11496 GCA_049683055.1 Pricia sp. | reverse complement strand
AGCGCACAGGGCACTTGAAACTCCCCCGCCGGAAATTTTTTGGTATAGCTGCCGGGAATGACGACCGACCGGGCCGGTACCCTGCCTTTAGTCTCCACCGGAGAATCGCCGGTCACGTCAATAATCTTGGTGGAGGCCGTCAATACGACATTAGCCCCCAATACCGCTTCTTTCTCGACGCGGACGCCCTCGACCACGATACAACGAGATCCGATGAAGGCGTTGTCCTCGATAATGACCGGGGAGGCCTGCAAGGGTTCGAGTACCCCGCCAATTCCGACCCCACCGCTGAGGTGTACGTTTTTTCCGATTTGGGCGCAACTCCCCACCGTTGCCCAAGTGTCCACCATGGTTCCCTCATCCACATAGGCACCGATGTTGACATAGCTGGGCATCAGTATCGTGCCCGAGGAAATATAGGCCCCATGGCGCGCTACCGCATGCGGAACCACCCGAATGCCCTTTTCCTTATAACCGCGCTTAAGCGGAATCTTGTCGTGATACTCGAAAATACCGGCCTCCAAAGTTTCCATCTTCTGGATCGGAAAATAGAGCACGACTCCTTTTTTGACCCATTCGTTGATCTGCCATCCATTTTTGGTAGGCTCGGCACAACGTAGTTCGCCGGCATCGAGGCGGTCGATGACCTTTCGTATGGCATCTTGGGTGGCTTTATCCTTGAGGAGTTCCCGGTCGTCCCAGGCATTTTCAATCTTTTCTCGTAAATCGGTCATTGTAGAAAGAATTTATAGAATGAGCAGTAAGCCGCAAATATAGCCCCTGCAAACAGTATTTAGCATCCAATTTTACACATATAACAATTTATCGGTTATTTTTGCTAAAACGAATATGGATTTGGCGAGGCTATTGGCATTGGATTATGGGAAGAAGCGAACTGGACTGGCCATTACCGACGAACTGCAATTGATCGCATCGGGCCTGACGACGGTGGCATCCCATGAATTACTGAATTTTTTGGAGGATTACGTAGCGGCGGAAAAAGTAGCGCAGTTTGTTGTGGGAGAACCCCGTCAGATGAACTACACCCCTTCGGAATCGGAAGCGTACATCGCCCCGTTCTTGGTCAAATTGAAGGAAAAATTTCCCGAGATTCCGATAGCGCGTCAAGACGAGCGCTTTACCTCAAAAATGGCGATGCAGAGTATGGTCGAAGGCGGAATGAAGAAAAAACAACGTAGAAATAAGGCCCTGGTCGACGAGATTAGCGCGACCCTGATTTTGCAGGCCTATCTAAGCAGTAGAAAATGATTTTACCGATTGTAGCTTATGGCGACCCGGTTTTGCGCAAGATGTGCGGCGAACTTCCCGAAGATTTCCCTAAGTTGAACGAACTGGTCGATAATATGTATGAGACCATGTACAACGCGAACGGTGTCGGGCTGGCCGCCCCGCAAATCGGACTCCCGCTTCGTCTTTTCGTAATCGATACCACGCCTTTTTCCGAGGATGACGATTTGTCCACCGAAGACAGGATGGCCCTGAAGGATTTTAAAAGGACTTTTATCAACGCCCATATCGAAGAGGAAACCGGAAAGGAATGGGCCTTCAACGAAGGCTGCCTAAGCATCCCTGAAGTCCGCGAAGACATCAAGCGAAAGGATACCATTACCATCACCTTCGACGACGAAAATTTCAAGGAGCACACCGAAACTTACGATGGATTGCTCGCCCGGGTCATCCAGCATGAATACGACCATATCGAGGGCATCCTATTTACCGATAAGCTATCCCCTTTGAAAAAGAGGATGCTGAAGGGCAAATTGAACGGTATATCCAAAGGAAGAATCGATGTGGACTATCGGATGCGCTTTCCCAACCTGAAAAAAGCACGTTAAACTTTCATAATAAGCCATGACCTTGACCATTATTCGTAGAAAAGTGTAATATTTGTTGTCGAATTCCCGCTGGTTTCCGTATCGGTGACGGATTTTAACCGGAAATATCTTAAAGTTTACGGGGAGTTTATTTTAAAACTAGTACCTCTTATATGACCTTAGACAAAATTTTATCCATCGGGGGAAAGCCCGGCCTGTACAGATTGATTACCCAGACCCGTGGCGGTTTCGTCGCCGAATCCTTATTGGATAAAAAACGGGTGACCGTTGGGATGCGAAGTAATGTCAGCGTGTTATCCGAAATCGCGATTTATACGCTTGAGGAAGAATTGCCGCTGCGGGAAGTATTCCAAAAAATAAAGGAAAAGGAAAACGGTGGAAAAACCTCGGTCGGCCATAAAGAGGACAAAATAAAATTAGAGGAATACCTGTTCGAGGTGCTGCCCAACTACGATGAGGATAGGGTCTACGCAAGCGATATCAAAAAGCTGATTCAGTGGTACAACATCCTTCACGACAACGGGGTCACGGATTTTTCCGATAATGAAAAATCGGAGAAGTCCGGCGCGAAAGCCACAGATGAGGATTCTGCCGAAGGGAAATCGGCTGAGGACAAATCGGCCGATAGCAAAACGGATGATAAGAAACCCGCCGATAAAAAATCATTAACTAAAAGCCCTAGTTCAAAAACTGCTCAGGGCAAGAACTCGGGAGCCAAGAAAACTACTCCACAAAAATCCGCTCCGCCAAAAACTTCAGGTAAAAAAGTGACCCAGAAAAATCCGGCCGCGAAAAAGAAATAAAGCTTTAACCTTGCTGCCAAATCGAAATCGGCGTGCATTGGAATCGCTTTAAGCACAAATTGCAGGATTATCGAGTTGTAGTCAAAGTTGAATGAAACGGAAGGAAGCTCTAACCTATTGTTTTTTTCGTTTGTAAATAAATGAAAGGGCCATTAGCCTCCAAAAACCGCAGTGTTTACACAGAATCGAAACCATCTAAACTCTCCACCATCGGCATAGTCGAACAAGGCCATACCCCCTGCAAAACATAGGCCAGTATACAGGAATATCTTGACAAAATTCTTTTTTTTCGCTGTCTTCATACAATTAGGATAGTTTTCAAAATTCTCAATCCTTCTCAATTTCCTCGTAGGTGTACTTGCTTTCTTTCCAGTCGATAAGGGGCGAGGGATAGTACTTCACGTCCATTCGGTCGAGGAAAGGCGCCTGGTTCGCCAGCCGGACTTTGTAGTTTTCCCAGTCACGGTTTTCGGGAGCGGACCAGCTGAGTTCGGAATAGCCGATGGCCCGCGGGAAAGCCAAATAGGCCAGCTCGTCGAAGGTGGCGATGGTCTCGGACCAAAGGGGTGCCTCAACGCCCAGAATATTTTCAATGGGAATTCCCTCATACTGCTCTGGATTCCAGATGTAGGCGGAGTCCACCGGGACGTAGGCCGCCCAATGAAGGCCGTATTTCGAAAGGCTGTCGTATTGCATATCGAGATAGGCCTTTTTAGCTGGGGATAGTATCATTTTCATGTTCTTCTTGACCGCCGTTTGAGCGTTTTCGCCACTGCTCCAATATTGGGGAATTGCGGTGGAATCGATGTCCGCCGTTACGATTTCATCCCATCCTATCATGCGCTTGTCATATTTGTTTACGATTTTTTGGACTTTTTCGATGAAGTAATTGAAGTCGTTCTTCTTGGTCACATGGCTTTCGTCGCCCCCGGCGTGAAAATAAGGTCCGGGCGTCATTTCAGATATTTCGCGTACCACGTCGTCGATAAAGGCGTACACGGTATCCTTTCGAGTGTCGAAAGTGCTAAAGCCCACGCGAGTACCCTCGTAGGGCTCAATTTTCTTACCGTTGCCGTTCAAAAAAGGATAGGCCAAAGAAGCAGCGTTTGTATGGCCTGGCATATCTACTTCGGGTACGATGGTGATGTAATGTTGGGCCGCGTAGTCGACGATTTCCTTATAATCCTCTTGGGTATAGAATCCGGTGGGACCGCCGCCGACTTCTGTACTGCCGCCCACTTCGGTCAGTTTGGGCCAAGATTTGATTTCGATGCGCCATCCTTGGTCGTCTGTGAGGTGCAGGTGCAGTACATTATATTTGTAGTAGGCCAAGAGGTCGATGTACCTTTTCACATCCTCGACGCTGAAGAAATGCCGGGCCACGTCGAGCATGGTGCCGCGGTATTCAAAAAGCGGTTGATCAATGACTTTTCCTGTCGGGATGGTCCACACCTTATACTCCGCCAAGGTGTCGGTACTGGTTTCCGGAATAATTTGGCGTAGGGTCTGAACCCCGCGAAAAGCTCCTTCGGCGGTGTTGGAATTCAAAATGACGGAATCCGCCGTGATGTAGAGTTGATAGGCTTCCGGGGCGTTCAGTTCTAGGCTATCGGAGCGGTTGATGTAAATAGCGCCTTCCCGCCCGGGCACCTCGGCGACGTTGACCGGGATATCCAATTCGGTCTTAGCTTCAATTTTATCCGCTAAAAACTGGCCTACTTCCGGGAAGCCTGATGCATTTTCCGAGGTATAAATGGCCGTAAATTCATCCAACGCAAAACCACCTTCCGTCGCGATGGTTTTCATCGGTTTCGGAATCATATTCTCCATCGCTAAATCGGTCTTGGGAAAATTAAGTACGCGTTTTTTCTTTTGCGTTTCGCAAGATAACAGGGCGACGAACGCGCCACAGATCAATATACTTTTGAGCAATAATTTCATAATAGTCGAATTGTTTCCCGTTTGGCTATTGGGCAGGTTGTTCCTGAGTTAGTACGGCAGGTTTTTCTAAGTTTTTTTCCTCGTTCCATGATTGTAAAGCTAGCTTTATAGCCTAACAAGAGGCGTAATTCAATCCATAAAGGGCTTCATGACCTCATACCAGATGCTGTAACCACTTGCGTTCATGTGTAACCCGTCTTCGATAAAGATATCTGTTTTTACGTGTCGTCCGTCGAGCATGGGCGTCCACACATCGGCATATTCCACCATCGGATTGTCATCGGCCAATTTTTCCAGTTTTCGGTTGAGCCTTTTGTATTTATTTTTGAGTCGCCACCGGGCAATACTCGGTTTGGCCGCGATAAGGACGACTTCCGTGGCTGGATTGTTTCGGTGGATGCCGTCGATAATATATTGGATGTTCTTAAGGACTTCCTCGGGAGCAACCCCGGCGAACAGATCATTGTCCCCTTCATAGATAAATACTTTTTTGGGACTGAAACGGAGTATCAAATCATAGATATAATAGGATAGGTCGGTAGCCTGAGACCCCCCAAAGCCTGTATTGACTACCCGATGATTTGGAAAGCGTTCCTGAACATCCTGCCACATGCGGATGCTAGAGCTTCCCGTAAACACGATGGTCTCCTGGGAGGGGTTAAAAACGGTATCGTATCTATTTTGAAGGGCCTCGACCTCCTCTTTGAACTGGAGGGAATCTTGGGCCTGCCCTAGAACTGATATGGCCATAAGTAAGAAAAAGGAGAACCAATAGATTTTCATAGGCGGTGTTTGCAGGAATGACAACCCCTAAGTTAGTTTTTATTTTGGAGTGTCGTTATCCCTTCCGCGACGGACCACTCGTAAAATCGCTGTATCCAATCATCGGAGGGTAGCCCTTGCTTTTTCATTCCAAAACCATGACCTCCTTGGGCGTACATGTGCAGCGCCGGAGTTTTGCCGGCGTTCAACCAAGAGGAGTAGAGTTCGATGCTGCCCTTGGCCAATCCCAACGGGTCGTCGGTAGCACAGATGACCAACATATCGGGGGCGTCTCGAAGAGCTTGCTGAACGGGCATGGCGGAAGTCCAAGGATACACAGGCACGATAAAATCCGGTCTGTTCGTTTCATCGTAATAATAGGCCACGCCCATGGTGACCGCTCCGCCCGCTGAAAATCCCATAAATCCGATTTTACTAGGGTCGATTTTGAGATCTTCTGCATTCTCGCGAATATGGGCAACCGATGATAGTCCGTCCGCTATCGAAAGTGGCATTATTGGGGCTACCCTTTCCCGGATTTTGAAGGGTTCGGTCTCCCCTTCTTTAGTAATTTCCTCTACTCCATCTTCTCCGGTCGGCACCAATCTGTATTTCAATACGAACGCGGTAATGCCTTTGTCATTGAGCCATTTTGCTACATCGGTGCCTTCACTTTTTATACTCAAGGCATATAAGCCGCCTCCGGGCGCGACGATTACAGCGGTGCCATTGGGGTTTTCGGGGCGAAAAACTTCCAAGGTCGGGGTAGAGACATTGGTCACCACCTCGTTTTGCCAAATATCGGAGAAATAGGCCTTCTCCTCATTTTTCCACTCGACCCCATCGGCTTTCTCGTGGGGTACTTCCATAATTTCCTGCGATAGGAGTGGCATTGAAGTGATAAGAGCCATAAAAAAGAGCAGTGTTCCGATTGTTCTTTTTGCTGAATTCGTTTCGTTTTGGCGCATAAAATTCTGATTATAAGTTTGCTGAATTATTGTTGAAGTTTTTCGTTGGAGCATTCGCCTTCGAACGCCCGGCCTGAACCGAAACCATCAAATTCCGATCCATAGATATACAAACGCCGCGAGAGCTCCCCCGATCAATGGCCCGACTACCGGTACCCAAGCATAGCTCCAATCACTGGGTCCTTTGTCCCTCAAGGGCAAAATGGCGTGCATGATTCTCGGGCCGAGATCCCGGGCGGGATTGATGGCGTATCCGGTGGGTCCACCAAGACCGAAACCTATTCCAATGACCAGAAATGCCACGGGTAGGGCATCGAGCGCTCCCAGTTTGATGGGCTCATCCGAAATCGTTCCTCCGGCAATGTAGAACACCCCGAACACAAGGGCGAAGGTTCCTATGATTTCGGTAACCGTGTTCCAAAAAGGACTCCGAATCGCCGGGGCTGTCGAAAATGTGGCCAGTATGGCTCTCGGATCTTCGGTTGCCTCATATTGTTTTTTATAGGTCAGCCACACCAAGAAATTTCCCATCATGGCCCCTAAAACCTGCGCCAACATATAGCCCGGAACGAGTGGCCAATCGAATTTTCCGGCAGTCGCGAGTCCCAATGTTACAGCGGGATTCAGATGCGCCCCGCTCACGTCGCCACTAATAAAGACCCCTATGAAAACTGCGATGCCCCAAGCGATGGCGATGCCCACCCATCCCAAATCTGAACCTTTCGTGCCCTTGAGCACCAAGTTGGCTACTACTCCGTTGCCGATGAGTATCAACATTCCGGTTCCAATAAATTCAAAAAGATAGGCGGTCATAGTGTTGGTCCTTTTAGAAAGCCAAAAGATAGAAAAAATTGGGATAGCATCCGTAATTTGTAGCTCGTATTGAATCGGATATGAAGGTGCGTGGTAAGGAAACCGGATGAAGAGCAGGCCCGCTTTTTATTATTTGGCCGAAGACGAATTGAAATAGAATCAGGCTATTTGCCTGGTGTTATAGATTCAAGACCTCCGTTGTGGGGGTCTTTTCATTTGTGGAGGTCTTTCATTTTACACCCCGAATTGTTGAAGGTGGTGGTCGAGATGCTTGGAGAAGAGCGTATTCCACTCCTTTGTGCTTAAGGCTCCGAAAGCATGCGATTCCTTTTGGTCAAAGTGTTCAGAACCTAGTTTTTGGGTCTTTTTAATGTGCTCGATCAAGCGGGTCTTTTCCTTTTCAAAATCCCTTTTGTCGGTGATCAAAAACGCCGGGGCGGTACGCATGTTCTTTTTGTAGGGCTTCGGACCGGTGACGATTTTCTTGGCGAAAAGTTTAATCAGAAACTTTTGCAGGCCCTTGGGTTTGGGATGTTTGTCGGTGTACACCAGTTCGTAGGTCACGTTGCAATGGGCCAACATCTGCGATACGTTCATTTTGCCCCATTGCGGTTGGGATTCCGGGGTCAGTTGGTTTACGCGGGCAATGGTTTCCTGTACTTCTTTTTCGTCGAAAAGGTCTTTATAGGTGGTCATCTTTTAAGTTTTTAGTATCGCACTCCGTGAACGTTCATCGCCAAAGTATATACGGAATCCATCGCGGTAATAAACAGCGTTTTTTGGTCCGTTCCCCCAAAGGTCACATTGGCCGTCCATTTTTCGGGGACATCGATGTGCCGAATCTGTTTTCCGTTTCGGTCAAAAACGGTCACTCCGTCCCCGGTCAGGTAAACGTTGCCCTGATTATCGAGGGTCATGCCGTCGGAGCCCATATCGGCGAACAGTTTTTTGTTGGATAGATTGGCATCCTCCCCGATAGTGTAAACGTATGTTTTTTTGGCACCGTTGTCCGATACATAGAGCGTTTTTCCATCAGGCGAACCGATGATACCATTGGGTTGGTCAAAATTGTCGTCCGCGACGACTCGCGGGGTATCCGTTTCGGGAGCAAGGTAGTACACGCGCCTAGCCTCTTGGGGCGGCTCTTGGTGCTCCCACCACGGGCGTTGGTAATATGGATCCGTAAAATAGATGCCGCCCTTACGGTCGACCCAAAGATCGTTCGGGCCGTTCAGCCTTTTCCCTTTATAATCGTCTATCACCACGCTCACATTTTTATCCGGAGCTATACGCCAAAGTTCGTTCTTCTCGTCCGCGGCCGCCAATAGGTTTCCTTCGTGGTCGAAGTAGAGTCCGTTTGAACGTCCGGAAGGGGACATGTAATCGGATACGGAATTGTCCGCCGCACTCCATTTGACGATGCGGTCGTTGGGCTGGTCCGTAAAATAAACATCGCCGTTTTCGTCCACGGCAGGTCCCTCGGTGAACTCGTATTCATCGGATACGAGGGTAAGCTCGGCACCATCGGCGATGATGTTCGAATTCTCCTTTTTCTGGGCCTTACAGGAATTTAATGTCAGAAAGAAAAAGGATGCATATAGTAGTGGAGATAAAAAAGTTCTCATAGGAAGGATTTTAGGTTCGGAAAAGATAAACAAATTCGGTGAATCGTATTTAATGCATCCATAAATGATTTTCATTCGCGCGGTATGGCTACATTTGGGACATGAAAATATTCCGATGCCAAAAGTGTAAGAATCCCCTGTATTTCGAGAACACGAAATGTGAGGTCTGTGGATGCCGACTGGGCTACTTGGAGGAAAAAGCAATCTTAGGGACGTTAATTCCAGTGAGTGAAAATGAGAAGGATGCCGGTCACGAAAAGACATCCTATTCGTTGCTGGAGGACGACGGAAAATCCTATCGATACTGCAAGAATTTCACCCATAAGGCCTGTAACTGGCTGGTAGAAGAGAATGCGGAGACAGAATTTTGTACGGCCTGCCTCCTGAACCGGACCATCCCCAATCTCCAAAAGCGGAAAAACCTGCGGGAATGGCGAAGGTTAGAGCGCGCAAAGCACCGCTTGGTCTACGCCTTGTTGCGATTCGGACTTCCGGTCATCGATAAGACCGAAGCGCCCGAAAAGGGATTGGCATTCGATTTTCTGTCGGATAAAAAAGCATCCGGTAAGGGACAGCCCGTCCGCACCGGCCACCTGAACGGATTGATTACCATCAATATAGCGGAAGCCGATAACGTGCACCGTGAATATATGCGGAAGCAGATGGCCGAGCCCTACCGTACGTTAATCGGCCATTTTAGGCACGAGGTCGGACATTATTATTGGGAAAGACTCATTCGTGACCGCCCGGACATCCTCGAAAAATTCCGGAAACATTTTGGCGATGAACGGGAGGATTACGGCGAGGCACTTAAAAAGCACTATCAGAATGGCCCTCCTAAGACGTGGCGAAAAAGCTACATTAGTAAGTACGCGGCTTCCCACCCTTGGGAAGATTGGGCCGAAACCTGGGCCCATTACCTGCATCTGGTCGATATGCTCGAGACCGCTTTCTATTTTGGGATCACGACCGGAGAGGCCTTCCGGGAAAATTCACCATTGAAGATGCAAGCTGATTTCGATCCCTATCAAGAGACGAGTTTTGCCAAAATCCTGAAAGCCTTCTATCCGCTAACCTTTGCCCTAAACAGCCTGAACCGCAGTATGGGGCAAAAGGATATTTATCCGTTCGTCATTCCTAAAAAAACCGAAAAAAAGCTTCGGTTCGTTCATCGGCTTTTACATGGTCGGTTATAGGGAAAAGGATTCTTATCCCTCCTAGATTCTTATTTTTGCTCAAAATCATCTTTAGGTTTTCATTTGACCAAAAAGTGTCCCTAGCCCCTGTGAGATGTTTATTTTTGCTCAAAATTATCCTTTCCATGAATTCCCGACAAACCCAATTAAAGGCCTTTGACCGCCTTTTAACGATTATGGACGAGCTCCGCGCCCAATGCCCGTGGGACAAAAAGCAGACCATGCAGAGCCTGCGCCACCTGACCATTGAGGAGACCTACGAACTGGGAGATGCCATTCTGGACAACGATTTGGAGGAGGTCAAAAAAGAGCTGGGCGATCTGCTGCTACACATCGTTTTTTACGCCAAAATCGGCTCCGAGACCGAAGATTTCGATATGGCCGATGTCTGTAACGATATCTGTGAAAAACTGATCAACCGGCATCCGCATATCTACGGCGATGTGACCGTCAGCGATGAAAAGGATGTCAAGCGGAACTGGGAAAATATCAAGCTCGCCGAAGGAAAAAAGAGCGTGCTGGAGGGAGTGCCCAAAGGCCTCCCCGCCTTGGTAAAGGCCAACCGAATTCAGGATAAGGTCGCCGGCGTTGGGTTCGATTGGGAAAAACCGCAGCAGGTCTGGGAAAAAGTGAAGGAAGAACTTCACGAATTTCAGGAAGAAACGGAACGCGGTGACACGGAGAAAATGGAAGCGGAGTTCGGCGACGTGCTATTTTCCTTGGTCAACTACGCCCGATTTTTGGATATCGATCCCGAAAATGCTCTGGAGCGCACCAACAAAAAGTTTATCGGCCGCTTTCAATATCTCGAGGAAAAGGCGAAGGAACTCGGTAAATCCTTAAAAGATATGACCCTGTCCGAGATGGATGTTTTTTGGGAGGAAGCGAAAAGTGTCGACGACCCCACCGCAACTAAATCATAAGAGGTATGCGGTTATTGGATTGGGCTATAGTAATTGGCCGAAAAACAGGATCTAGAACCTGAACCCGACCAATACAAACTTTAACACACAACTTTTCTAATCCGTGAAGCAGTATACCAAAGAATTCCGCTACAACATCCGGCTGGCTGTGCCGGTCATCCTGGGGATGCTAGGCCATACTTTTGTGCAGTTGGCGGATAATATTATGGTCGGGCAATTGGGTACTGCGGAGCTGGCGGCCGTATCGCTCGGAAACAGCTTTGTGTTTATCGCCATGTCGTTAGGAATCGGGTTTTCGACCGCGATTACGCCATTGGTCGCCGAGGCGGATGGGGCGGGGGCGAAGGCCGACGGCAAGAGTGCCCTGAAGCACGGTCTGGTGCTTTGCACCGTTTTGGGACTGGCACTTTTTGGGATCATTTTATTGGCAAAGCCCCTAATGTATTCGATGGAACAGCCGCCCGAGGTGGTCGAGCTCGCTATTCCCTATCTCGATCTGGTGGCGTTTTCGTTGGTGCCACTGATTGTTTTTCAGGCTTTCAAACAATTTTCGGAGGGACTTTCCCAGACCAAATATCCCATGTATGCGACTATTATCGCCAACGTAGT
>JBAUIP010000627.1:0-12885 GCA_049683055.1 Pricia sp. | reverse complement strand
CCGTTCGTTACCCTGCATCAGGTCTTTTAAAACAGCATCTGCAGTAAGTGAATCTTGGGTCTTCTTGTCCAATGTCTTGGTAATCATATAAGTGTAATTTTGAAATTAATAATAAAGTATGTCCATCGAGCGTACTGATGGGGTCGGATAAGGATAGTAAAATGGATTGACTGTGGTTATCCTTTTGAAAGGATGAAATTTCTTCAAGAATGTTCGGGAGGGGGAAGAACGATGTCCAATGTAGTATCTATACAGCTGAAAGGACAGAAAGCGAAGTTTTGGGAAGAACCGGAATTGGAAAACAAAGCGTATTCGGAAAAACCTTTATCGACAATTTCTTTCTCATCGACGTTCTTTTTGCCCTGCTCTTGCTGCTCTTCTTCGTTCAAATTGCTGACCACTATTGTCTGGTCCCGATCCACCAATGTTATCACGCTAGGAGCCACAATGGCAAACAGCCAAAGCGCCGATAAAGTAAAAAGCATGCGTGTTTTAGACATGGGTCAGCTTAGGATTAACTGCAAATATAAAATTCTAGCGCAATTAAGCTGTTAAGGAACCTTTAAAAATCCTTCAACAATTTGATGTCCTCTGCAGGTATCCAACCCGTAGTGCCGTCGGATATGCGAATCTTTCTCCAGTCGTCCAATTGGTCGAGCACGTTGACCTTGGTGCCTTCGTGGAGGGCGAAGGCCTCTTGACTTTTTTTATTGGGCTCCGATTTCACGCTAGATTCTTTTGAGAACACAATGGCCGGCCGGTCCGATTCGAAGGCATCATATTGCAAATAGGCGAATACCACCGCGGTGATGCCCAAAAAAAGGCAAACGATGCTGACAACAAAGGCGGTACGCTTGCGTGATGAGTACCGAAAGTAGTAAAACGCGATGTACAGTACTACAAAAAGCAGCATAAAAACCACGGCGATATAGCTCCATTGGTCAAAGGAGAGCACGCCGATGATGTTATCATATATTTTCGACAGCCCTGTTTTTGGCATCTGGTCAATGGCGTCGAGCGTCATGTTCTGTGCGTAGCCTAGATTGTTCTTGATTTCTGGGTCGTTGGGCTTCAACAGCAAGGCCTTCTCATAGTAATAAATGCTGGGCGCAATTTGGTTGAGCTTGTAGTAGGCATTGCCCAGATTGTAGTACAGTTCGGCGGAATGTTGGCCGTTGTCGATGATTTCCAGATAGTTATCCACCGCGGCTTGGTATTCGCCCGCGTTGTAGGCCTCGGTCGCGCTTTTGAACAGGGCCTCGTTTTGTGCGAGGGCCGATTGAAAGGGAGCCATCAGCGCGGTTATCAAGAATACTATGAAAAAGATTTTTTTCAATGGATGTTTTTAAAATTCAGCGATCACGAATCGTTCGCGGCCTTCGTAGGATGTTAGGTCTCCCCTAAACTTTATTCTTTTGTCTTCTGTCTCCTTTCTTTGTTCTTTACGCATTCTTACCTTCAAAGCTGCTTGTCCAATTGCGAAATCACCTCACTGGCACGATCATAATCCTGTTGCATCTGCACTTCGGAAAAGGGACTATAGCGGGCCATCTCACAGTTTTTGAGCAGGGCGATAAAGCCGTCCTTGGTCGAGGTATCCACCTGTTTTTCGTCCAAAAGGGATGCGATTTTGTCCTTGCTAAATTCCGAGGTCTCAATTTTCAACTTGGCCTTCAAGTAATTGTGCAGGCCTTTTTCGAGGGCGATGTAAAAGGGCTCCTTGTTGCCGAGTTCCTTCCGGGCTTTGGACAGATATTTTCGAGCCAGTCGATTGGCCCTTCGGATGCGGTTTCCGGCCACGTCTCCAGCAATAGCTTCCCGTTTTTTCCTAAATAGGATGGCCAACGGAATCAGCAACAGTGGAAGCAAAAGCCATAAATAGAAACAGGTGGAACCAAAGAAATAGGATGACCCGATGGATTTCAAATTGGGATTCAGCTTGATAAAATTGAACTGGCTGCCTGTTGCAACCGACTGTTTTCCGCTGCCGTTCGGTGAGGAGGATGCCGCTTCGGTATTGGTCGGCCCTTCCTTTACGTTGATAACGATTTCGTCGGACACCAATGTTTTGTAGCTTTCCGAAGCGGGGTCGAAATAGGTAAAATTGATAGCGGGTATCGGGTATTTTCCCTTAAACGACGGCACGATTGTAAAATTATTGCTCACGGTGCCTTGTGTGCCTGACAATGTCGTGCGCACTTTTTCCTCGAATTCCGGCTCGTAGACTTCCAGCGAACCGGGCAGATTGGGTTCGGGGAGTTGAAAAAGTTTTAGGTTGCCTTTACCGCTTACCTGTACTTGGGCCTGTAAAGATTCGGAAGCGTTGAGCTCGGTCTTGTTGGTCGTCACCGAGAAATCATACTGCCCGACGGCTCCGCTGAAATTGAGCGGCTTCCCCTTTTCGGGAAGGGCCTTTACATCGATGGTCCGGTTGCCTGCCGAAACGGTTTTAGTGGTCTGGGAATAGATTCTGCCCCCAAAAAAGTCGCGTTTGCTCGTAGGCACGTCAACGGTCACCTCGAGGGAAAGCGGTTCGATTTCCAGTTTTCCGGATTTCTGGGGATAGAGTACCACTCTTTTCAGAATGACGTAGCGATAAGGTTTGCCCTTGTAAGTCCCGTTTTCGGCGGATAGGCGTTTCACCGGAATATCCTGGCTCCAAAAGTTATTGTATTTAGGATTGTCCAAAGGCTGGTAGTTCGATACGCTGATGGAGGGACTGACATAGAGTTTGTAGACCACGCTCAGGGCTTCGTTCAGATAGGGACTTCCTTTCGAAACTTCCGCTACCAAGTGCAGGCTTTCGTCCGCTACGTCATCGGCCGTCATCTGGTCGCTGGGTTTGTCGACGGCAGCGGTGACCTCAACTTCCTTTGGGGTGGATTTGTACGTTTTTCCATCGATAACAATAGTAGCCTGTTTGATGGTATATCGGCCTTGAGATCTTGGAGCCAAAGTATAGGAATAGGTCTTCGAATAGCTTCGCACCCCATTGACCCACGACGAGCTGATGGATTGCGAAGGCCCCATCAACACCCGGAAGCCCTCAAAATCTGGGGGATTGAAATTGTCGCCGTCCTTGTTCATGGCGAAGTCCACGCGCAGCCGTTCGTTGATGCCCAGCTTGTCTTTGCTGAGCTCCATTTGAAAGGTCACGGCATCATCGTCTTGGGCATTGAGCCCAAAAATGCCCAACACTAGAAGAACGCCCGAAATGAAATTTTTAAAACTCATCAACTATTCCTACCAGTCCTTTTCATTTTTGGTCTTGACGCCTTGAACTTTTTGGGCATCCATTTTCTCCTGAACTTTTTTCTCCTCGTTCTGCATGGCCTCCAGCAGATTCTGTACCTGTTGTTTGCTTAGCTGGTCGGGGCGGCGCTGTTGCGGTTGCTGCTGTTCATCTTGGTCGCCTGGTTCGGGTTTCTTCTCCTGCTCTTTTTTCTCGTCACCCTCGCCCTCTTTGTTCTCGTCTTTTTGCTCTTCGTTTTCATCGCCCTCGTCACCTTTATCGCCCTCTTCTTTTTCGTCTTTATCCTCGTTCTCGTCTTCGTTGTCGCCTTCCTTTTTATCCTCGTTTTCGTCTTTTTGGTCCTGCTTGTCCTGCTCGTCTTTATTGTCTTGGTTCTGGTCGTTCTCTTCTTGGTCTTTTTTGAGCATTTCCTTGGCAAGGGCCAGGTTGTATCGGGTTTCCTCGTCGTTGGGATCGTTACGAAGGGCTTCTTTATAGGCCTCGACCGCTTTTTGGTAGTCCTTTCGTTTCATGAACACGTTGCCCATGTTGTGATAGGCGCTATGTTTTTCTGATTTATCGCCGGCCAGTTCGCCCGCCTGTTTGAAACGGCCGAAAGCCTCACTGTAGGTTTCATTGTTGTAATATGCGTTTCCCAAATTATAGCGTGCGGCAGCATTCTCGTCACTTTTGGCGATGGCGCGGCGGTAATCGACCTCGGCATCGGGAAATTTATCCTCGGAAAGCTGCTTGTTCCCCTCCCAGGTCAGGTTCTTGGATTCCGTCAAGGCTTTTTGCTTCGCTTTTTCGTCGTCTTGGGCAAATGCCAAACATCCTATCGCCAAAAAAAGAAATGTTATTTTAAGTTTCATATTTAATTTTTTACTCCCGGCCGCAACTGGATACCGTTCACTTTTATCATTCTATTTCCTTTTCGTTGAACAAATTCAATTTTTGCAACCAGCTTGTTTTTTTATCCAAGGTAAAGACATCCAAAAATAAAAATAAGAGACCTATGCCCAAAAACCACTGGAACTGGTCTTTGAACTCGGCGAACTGTTTGGCCTCGAATTCCTTTTTATCCATCTGCAACAACTGTTCCTTGATAAACTCGACCGCCTCTTCGGTATTGGTGCCGTCGATATACTCGCCGTTGCCATCTTCGGCGATATCTTCGAGAACTTCTTCGTTCAATCGGGTGATGACCGTTTCGCCATTATTATCTTTTTTCAGCCTTTCGACAACGCCGTTGCGTTTGATGGGGATTGGCGCGCCCTTGGTTTTTCCAACGCCTATAGTAAAGATGCGGATGCCTTCTTCAATGGCCCTGTCCACGGCATCCAAAGTGCTGTCGCCGGAATGGTCCTCACCGTCCGATATGATAAAGAGCACCCGATTGGTCTGCTCTTGGTCATTGTAAAAAGTGGTGGCCAAATCAATGGCCTCGTTGATGGCCGTACCCTGGGAGGTCAGCATATCGGTGTTCATGCTTTGCAAAAACATCTTGGCGGCTCCATAGTCCGTCGTAATGGGAAGCTGTGGGAAGGCCTGCCCCGCATAGGCGATGATTCCGATCCTGTCACTGGCCAACTGGTTGATGATTTCGGAGACCAGGCGTTTGGATTTCTCCAATCGGTTGGGCGCAATATCCTCGGCCAGCATACTTTTGGATACATCGATGGCAAAAACGATATCGACACCTTCGCGCTTGACCGTCTCCAGCTTGGTACCGATTTTGGGGTTGACCAATCCCAAGGTTAAAAATGCGAGTCCCAGGAGGAAAAACAGCAGTTTGAGTCCCGATTTGAATTGAGACCTATCGGGTGTCAATCTTCGGAGCAAAGAGGGGTCGGCAAACTGTTTTTGGGTACGCTTCTTCCAAACTTGCACGAGCACGAACAAGACGATAAGCACCGGGATGATGCCTAGCAAATAGAAGTATATTTTTTCGTCTAATTGAATCATGGTAAATTAAATAAAACTTCGAAAAAGCGTGTTTCTCAAAACCCACTCCAACAATAGCAAACCCCCTGCCAAAAGCACCCAAGAGCGGAATTTTTCTTCGTATCGGGTATATTTGAATTCCTCAATATCGGTTTTTTCGAGTTTGTTGATCTCTTCATAGATTGCTTCCAGTTTTTCGTTGTCCGTCGCTCTAAAGTATTGCCCGCCAGTGACTTTGGCGATGTCCTTCAGCAGAGCCTCGTCGATTTCGACCTGCCGCATGCCGTAGCGGAACGAACCGTCGGCATTGTAGGCGATAGGCGATAGGGCATTTCCGTTCGTACCTAGGCCTATCGTATAGGTCTTGATACCATATTCGATGGCCAGGTCGGCGGCGGTCTGGGGCTCGATAAAACCGGAGTTATTGACTCCATCGGTCAGCAAGATGATAATTTTACTGACCGCCTTGCTCTCTTTCAGCCGGTTGACCGAGGTCGCCAGTCCCATGCCGATGGCCGTTCCATCGTTCAGTTGGCCGTAGGTAATTTCTCGAAGGGCACTCAACACAATCGATTTATCGCTTGTAATGGGCGTCTTTGTATAAGCCTCACCCGCGTAGGCTACCAGACCTATCCGGTCGTTGGGCCGTTCCCTGATAAATTTGGCCGCCACGTCTTTGAGGGCCGCCAAACGATTGGGTTTCAGGTCGCGCGCGAGCATACTTGAGGACACATCGATGGCCATAACGATATCGATGCCGCGGGTGGTCTTGGTACGGGTGGATACATCTTCGGTCTGGGGCCGGGCCATAGCAGTTATGATGGCCGCCAAGGCTAGAAGCCGAAACACAAAAAGCATTGGTTTCAATTGTGGCAGGAAACCCGTTCCCGAAAAACCTTGAATGCTCGGCATTTTCAAGGTAGCCGTCTGCTCCCGCCGCTTGTAGAAATACCATGCCACGGCCAGAGGAAGCAGTAAGAGCAACCAAAATAATTCTGGATTCGCGAATGTGATGTTCTCAAGCATTTAGAAACTATTTTTTTACAATTTACCGAACCCTGAACCGAACTCTAAAACCCCCGACCCCGAGTCAAACCCTGAACTCCTGAATCCTATGAGGTTCAATTTTTTATACTTCCGTTTTGACCTCGACGGTGTCCAAAATCCGATTCACAATCTGTTCGGCGTAGTCATCCCCGTCTTTCCAAGTGAGCATAATCTGCTGCTGAAAGCCTGGTCCGCCGAAAAGCAACAGGCTGTACCTTCCCAATACGGTTTCCTCTGAATCGGGAAGGGCGAACTGGGCGCTTCCATAGACCTTGACGCCCTTAACCCCTGTGACCGTGGTGAACTCTTCGTCTTTGGTGATGATATTCTTGGCACCTTTGTTTTCCAATCGTTTCACGAAGGACTCGATGGACATCTCGTAATCGGGTTCCTTTTGCTCGGCCAGCAATACCGAGGTCGCACTGACCGAAAAGAGTCCCTCGGGATTCTCGTAGAGGAAGGTCTGTAGCTCCTGTATCTGGCCCTTTTGGTCCGGCGGGATGGGGGCGGACTGCCGTTTCAGCACCTCGGGCGTTTCCAAACTGATGGGAGGATAACCGTAGGTGCTTGCAATCCACTCCCCTTCAAGCAGCCTTTTCGTCGGATGGCCGAGAACAGTATCCTTAACGGGGTCGAACCCGTAATAAGATACGGCGACGCCGGTCGACACCAACAGGAAACCGATGACCGCCGCCACGGCCAGCTTGACTTTCCGTTGCTGCTGTTTATGGGCCTGTTTTTCCTTGTATTCTTCCTGCTCCATACGCTCCTCAAGGGTAGGCTCGGGAAGAGCGTCGTGGGTCTTGACCACGATTTCCTCGATGGCCTTACGGTCGTTCTGGGCCACGGAGGATTCCGGTCTGGATTTGGCAAACTTGACCAGGTCCGCGGTCTGTAGAATGCGCTTGAACTGTTTCAATGTATCGTCTTCAAGGCGGAGTTCGCCGGCATCCCGTAGCAGTTCCAGTTTGTAGATCAGCTCATCGGTGGTGCTTTCCATGGCAGTGACATGAACGTCTTCCTCCAAATACGATCGGACGATATCGGTCAATTCGGAATAATACTGTTTGTACTCGTCTTGGATGAGGTATTTGGAATTCTCTAGTTTCTTCAATTCCAACAGCGCCCTGTCGTAAGCGGGAAGCATTGCCACTTTTTCTTCCTCGGTCAACGGTTTTTTCCGGAAGACGAACCAGTAAAGCAGTCCCCCGACAATAGCAAGGCCTGAAAGAATTCCCAATATCCACCACCAAAGCTCGGCACGGCTTCGTTCAACTTCCATCAGCGGCTTGATATCATACATTTTTTGGGCGAGGGTATCGACCGGTACGGTGGCCACATTAACGAGGGAAGAATCGGTCATAAACCCCTGCCCGTTGACTTCGATACGCTGGGCAGGGAGCTTATAGGCACCGGAATCGAACTGGGTCAGGGCATATATTTTTTGCAAGACCATCCGGCCATCTTTACGGGTGGTATCGGTGGCATAAGCTTCCACCGTTTCGAGGGGCGAGAAGGTCTGTCCCTCCGGGAAAATGACCTGGGCCGTGGTATCGGCTTCCACCGTGACGGTAAACTGCAGTTGCTCCCCGATTTTGATAAAAGTCGTATCGACTTGGGAGGTAATCGTAGGATTCTGCTGTGAAAATCCTAAAAATCCAATGAGCACAAAACATAAGAGGGCGCATCGCTTCGGCGATGACAAAGATTTCATGATTTTAAACCCATAACTCATAACTTCGAACTCATAGCTTGAATCACCCTCTTCGCTTGAAATACCCCAACAATTTCTTCACATAACTCTCATCGACCCGGCATGACAGTGTACCGCAGCCAGACTTCGTAAAGGTCTCCTTAAAATAATCCACTCGCTGGCGGTAATAATTCCTGTAGGAATCGCGAACGCTCCGTGATTGGGTATTGATCAATCGTTGCCGTCCGGTCTCCGCATCCTGCATTTGCACCATGCCGAGATTGGGTATGGTCTCTTCGCGCTCATCGTATATACGGATTCCCGTTAGGTCATGTTTGTTGCCGGCAATTTTCAGGGTCTTTTCGTAATCTTCAGCAATAAAGTCGGACATCACAAACACTATGGCTCGCTTCTTCATCACGCTGCTCAAAAACTTTAAGGCTTCCGCCACATCGGTACGGTTGCTTTTCGGCCGAAATTCCAGCAACTCGCGAATGATACGTAACACATGACTTTTTCCCTTCTTCGGGGGAATGTAAAGTTCTACCTCATCCGAAAACAGAATCAAACCCGCTTTATCGTTGTTCTGCAAGGCCGAAAAGGCCAACGTGGCGGAGATTTCCGTAATAATATCCTTTTTAAACTGGTTGGTCGTTCCGAACAGTTCCGAGCCGCTGACGTCGACCATCAGCATCATGGTCAGTTCTCGCTCTTCTTCGAAAACCTTTACGTAGGGCTCATTGTAGCGAGCGGTTACGTTCCAATCAATACTACGCACATCGTCGCCGAACTGGTATTGCCGCACTTCCGAGAAGGTCATCCCCCGGCCTTTAAAGGTGGAATGGTACTCCCCACCAAAAACGTGATCGGACAGACGGCGCGTCTTGATCTCAATCTTACGTACTTTTTTGAGTAGTTCTTTGGTATCCATCTTTTCAGGGAACGGTGGTCGGCAAGCGGCAAAGTAAATGGTCGGGGTCGACTTGGTCTAAGGCGAATCGCCGCCTTCAGAACAGGTCGATTCTCGTTGGCGGTCAAACTGCTTTACGGCACCTCAATCTCGTTGACGATTTTGTTGATAATCTCCTCTGAAGTAATATTCTCTGCCTCTGCCTCGTAGGTGATTCCGATACGGTGTCTTAGCACATCGTGCACCACGGCGCGAACATCCTCTGGCACCACATAGCCCCTTCGCTTGATAAAGGCAAAACACTTGGCGGCGCTGCCCAGATTGATGCTTCCCCTGGGTGATGCACCAAAACTGATAAGCGGCTTCAAATCTTCGAGATTATATTTTTCTGGATATCGGGTGGCGAAGACAATATCGAGGATGTATTTTTCGATTTTTTCGTCCATATACACCTCCCGTACCGCCTTTTGGGCGCTCAGGATTTGGTTCAGGGATACGACCGCGTTGACATCGTCATAGGCGCCGGCGAGATTTTGGCGCATAATCAGCTGCTCTTCGTTCATTTTTGGATAATCGATGACCGTTTTGAGCATAAAACGGTCGACCTGCGCTTCCGGAAGTGGGTACGTTCCTTCTTGCTCGACCGGGTTCTGGGTGGCCATGACCAAGAACGGTTTGTCCAAAATAAAGGTTTCGTCACCGATGGTCACCTGCTTTTCCTGCATGGCTTCCAAGAGGGCGGACTGCACTTTGGCCGGGGCCCGGTTAATTTCATCCGCCAGTACGAAATTGGCGAAAATGGGTCCCTTTTTGATGGAAAAATCGTTGAGCTTCATGTTGTAGATGAGCGTACCTACGACGTCGGCGGGAAGCAGGTCGGGGGTAAACTGTATACGACTGAAACTTCCTTTGACCGCTTTGGCCAAGGTATTGATCGCCAAAGTTTTGGCTAATCCTGGAACCCCTTCCAAAAGAATATGGCCCTGTCCGAGGAGTCCGATCAACAAACGTTCGATCATATGTCTTTGACCTACGATTACCTTGTTCATCTCGGTAATCAACAGGTCGATAAAGGCACTTTCCCGTTCGATTTTTTCGTTCACCGCGCTGATGTCGACGGCCGTATTTTCTTCCATAGGATTGTTGTGGATTATTATTGGTTTGGTCTGACCGGAGTCCGGTTCATATAACAAGCCTGCAAATTGAAAATTTATTGCTTGACCCGCTGTTAATGATAGGTTAAAATAATGCGGAAGCCCCGAGTTTTAGGAAGAGTTTAAGCAATTTGTAGGAGTTCTTTTCGACCTTGGGCGGTCAGACGACGAAACCATTAAAATAATTAACTTTGAGTTCTTTCAATAGGATGTTTTATCAGGAAAGGATGATGAACTCCGAACCAACCGAGGATGACTTATAAATCGAATAGAGCAAGTTCGATGAGATGCGTGAAAAAGGACAAGCTTTTCGAAGAGAAAGGATGCCGCTAAAAGAAAAAGTAAACTAAAGCAAAAATGGATAATAAACAGAAAAGAAATTCCGGGCAGCCGCGAACGGCCCTCATCACTGGCGCTACAAGTGGCATCGGCAAGGCAACCGCTATCCTGTTTGCCGTAGAGGGCATCCACCTGATTCTTTGCGGACGGCGCCAAGACCGGTTGGACGGCCTACAAGCCGAACTCGGCAAACAGACCAACGTACATACCCTTAATTTTGACGTAAGGAACAAGGATGCCGTGTTCAAGGCCATAGAATCGCTTCCCCCCGAATTCGAAGACATCGACATCCTTATTAATAATGCTGGAAACGCCCACGGCCTTGACCCCATCGAAGAGGGTAAAACCGACGATTGGGACGCCATGCTCGACATCAACGTGAAGGGATTGCTCTACGTCTCCAAGGCCATCATCCCTGGAATGACCGAACGTAAAGCTGGCCATATCATCAATATTGGCTCGACCGCCGGGAAGGAAGTTTACCCGAAGGGGAACGTATATTGCGCGACCAAACACGCCGTCGCCGCCTTGACGACAGGCATGCGGATGGACTTGAATCCGTATGGCATTAGGGTCGGTGCGGTCAATCCCGGCGCTGTGGAGACCGAGTTTAGCAACGTTCGTTTTAAGGGCGATGACGAAAAGGCTAATTCGGTGTACGATGGTTTCAAGCCCCTCGAGGCGGAAGATGTGGCCGAAACATTGTATTTTGTTGTCACGCGTCCGGCCCATGTCAATATTGCCGATTTGGTCATTACGCCGACCGCGCAGGCATCGGCTACGGTCTGGAATAAAGATTGAATTGTGACCCTTATCTTTGCAAGGGCGAAAAAATGTTTCAGGTCGATGTTGCTGCGAATACCCGGTAACCGAATCAACTTTCTGATACCACCGACAGATTACTTCGTCATTTCGCTGTCGCTTCATTCCTCATTATTGCTCTTGGAAATAAACAATTCAGATTAAAATGATTAACAAACGCCTTCTTGTTAAAAACCTGCTCGCCCATAACGACGAGAACAGTTTTTACGACAAAAAGCGTTTTATCGACATCGGGCAGCGCGAAGGGAAGGCCAAATTTCTCAAACATGTCTGTGCCCTGGCGAACAGTAACCCCGTCAACCGCTCGTTTATCGTTATCGGGGTGGAGGATGAGGACAACAAAATTGTCGGTGTCGATTTTTTCGACGATAGCAAAATACAGAACCTGGTCAATGCCTATTTGGATAATCCGCCACTGATATCCTACGAGAACATCCCTTTTCCACATCTGCCCGAGGGAAAGGTGGTCGGACTGGTCACAATCACATCCAACGGAAAAGTCTGTGCTTTACGCAAGAACATCTGGAAGTACTACGGCGGCATGGTTTTTTTCCGCGAGGGAAGTATCAGCATGCCAAAGGCCTTTGACATTCAGTTAAAGGACATTAATTCCGAGGCTGTCGCTACCGTCGAGCAACATGCCAAGAACAACATCGAGTTGACCCTTGATGGGGTCATCGATTTTATCAACCACCGGCATCCGGATTTGCAGAGCGATTACAAAGTGTTCAAGGAACAGTTTGTGGTCTGCTGGGCGGGCAACCAGAAAAAAGTACGCGACGAAACCTATTTTTCCCGAGTCGATATCGAACTGATCAACGAGCAGGTGAAACTATTCTATTCCACCCTTGACGAGATTACCATCAGTTACAACGAGAATACGTTTACTACCAAAGAGTACGTTCAATTGGGCCTTGGCGCCAAGCAAAAACATTATCCTTTGGAAGAGGTCGTCATAGCCTTCGAGGACAATGGCACGTACCAAATCCAGACCAAACTGCTTTTCGAACCGCCCCGGTTCGATAAAAAGAGCCTGCACCATATCTTCAACGCGAACAATTCGCTACTTCAAAAACTGGAAAAGAAAATCGCCCTGACCCCTGCAGAAAAAAAGGATGTAGACCATTTGCCGGACACCTATCTCATTTGTTATCTCAACGGTTTCGAGGATGCCAAAGAGCGTATGGATGCCGCGCGGCCCCTACTAAAAAAGTATGACGATAAAGTCTACCGGTCGTTAAAGGAGGCCCTTCGGATCTTAAGGAAGGTGCGGTACAATTAGAAAAAATTCGGTATAGTAAATTCACGATTCAAGTAGAACCCGGTTGCGGCCCGGTGTTCTTTGGGAAACTCCTCACTCAGTATGAATTCCTTACTTGGCAATTCCTGAAAAGAAATCTCGTTTCCTTTGGTCCTATCGTGATAATCGGCAAAGATTTTTCGAATCTCTTTGGTCGTCAAGGGTTTTGTAAAATAACCTTTGATGTTGTTATTGCCATAGTATGCCTTACGGTCTTCAGGCACCCCGAAAGCCGAGAAGATATAAAGGTCCGTATTCATGTCCATAATTCGAGCATAGCATTTTAAAGGCGGAGTCGGTATCCTCAAAACTTTTGATACGGCAGGGCAGTTCCGATTGATATATACGGATTTTGATGTCGAATGCCGAAATCAGTTCGTTGTCAATTATATAAATCAAGGGAAGTTTCAAGGATAGAGGTTTTAGGGTCTCTCTGGAGAGAAC
>JBAUIP010000626.1:0-4852 GCA_049683055.1 Pricia sp. | reverse complement strand
TATGAATAAATGAAAAACTACCTTTCCATAAAAGATATCGACTCCCTGCCCAAATGGGTCGATGAGGCTAGAAAGATCAAACAAAATCCCCGGCAATTCACTTCGCTTGGAGCTGGAAAGACCATAGGCTTACTGTTCTTCAACAACAGCCTTCGCACCCGTCTCAGCACCCAAAAAGCGGCCCTAAACCTCGGCATGGAGGTCATGGTCATGAATTTTGGCAGCGAAGGCTGGGCCTTGGAATACGCCGACGGAACGGTGATGGACCAGAGCACTTCGGAACACATCAAAGAGGCGGCCCAAGTGGTATCACAATACTGTGACATCATCGCCATTCGGGCCTTTGCGGGGTTGAAGGATAAGGCCCGCGATGAGGCCGAAGAAGTCCTGAACGGGTTTGCTAAATATGCCTCCGTACCCATCGTGAACATGGAAAGTTCGGCGGGACATCCCTTGCAGGCCCTGGCCGATGCCATTACTTTAGCGGAAAACCCCGTCAATAATCGGCCGAAAGTGGTATTATCATGGGCACCGCATCCAAAGGCCTTACCGCATGCCGTGGCAAATTCCTTTGTAGAAATGATGGGGCTTCAAGATGCCGATTTCGTCATTACGCATCCCAAAGGCTATGAGTTGAATCCGGAAATTACTAATGGTGCCACTATCGAATACGACCAGAAAAAAGCCTGTGAAAATGCCGACTTTATCTACGTCAAAAACTGGAGCAGCTATTTGGATTTTGGTAAGGTATTGCATCAAAATCCCGATTGGATGATGACGCAGGAAAAGCTGGGCCAAGCCAAATTCATGCACTGCCTTCCCGTCCGCCGCAACGTAGTAGTAGAGGATGCTGTTCTGGACGGACCGCAATCTTTGGTCATCGAACAGGCGAATAACCGGACGTATGCCGCGCAAACGGTCTTAAAGAAAATCCTAGAAGGTCAAAGCTTGTAAATTAAAGACTACAATGGATATTAGATACCAGACACTCTAGAATTCGAAAAGTTCCTTTCACCAACCGTCATGGCTATCCAAGGACAAAGTGTCAACCTTGAAATAGATCAAGTTCAAAACCGAAAACAGTATGCAATCCCAACTCTCCATAGTCAAAATCGGCGGAAACGTCATCGAGAAACCGCAGGAACTCTCCAAGTTCATAAAACTGTTTTCCGACTTGAAATGCTTTAAAATCCTGGTACATGGCGGTGGAAAACTTGCGACTGAACTGGCGGCGAAACTAGGCATTGAGTCCGAAATGATTGGGGGAAGGCGTATCACAGATGAAGAGGGACTAAAGGTCATAACTATGGTATATGCGGGACTGACCAACAAAAATATCGTGGCCGAACTACAGGCCAACGGCTGCAATGCCCTAGGGATGAGCGGGGCCGACGGCAACTCCATCCTGGCTCATAAACGCCCGGTCAAGGATATCGATTATGGCTTCGCGGGCGATGTCGATGGCGTCAACGAAGGCCTACTCGCCCATTTATTGACCTTGGGATTGACACCTGTATTCTGCGCCATGACCCATGACGGTAAAGGACAGCTATTGAACACCAACGCCGATACCATCGCCTCCGAACTCGCTATAGGACTGGGACAGGTTTACGAAACGACCCTGTACTACTGTTTTGAAAAAAACGGAGTGCTGCGGGATGTTTCCGACGAAGGTTCCGTAATTCCGCATATCGATTTAAAATCCTATAAAGATTTACTCAAACAGGAGATTATCGCCGATGGGATGCTTCCGAAAATGACGAACTGTTTTCATGCCCTGAGCCATGGCGTCGCCAAAGTTTGTATCGGAAATACGGCAATGTTGGTGTTTGGAGAAAACAATTATACTACCGTTACGCTGTGAGGGAAACCAAAAAATAGTTGGAGAAATTGACTATTGAAAACAAATCGAACTATCATTATGCCAAGAGAATAGACAGTAGGTTCAAAGAGGTCAATTCAAAGAAGTTGGTTGTCGAGTAAAAACGTGTCAAACAATAATGTTGTAGAAACAAACACGAGGTTCAAAAAGTCGAATTTGAAAAACAAGCCAACAAAGAAGAAAGTTATAGCACGATTACAGTATGAAAATAGATAAAAAACAGCTGACCGATAAGGCTTTGGATTTGTTGAAACAACTGATTTCGATTCAATCCTTCTCCTCCGAGGAGGATAAGACTGCCGATGCGATTGGGGAGTGGTTCACGTCATTTGGCATCCCTTTTCAAAGGGATATCAATAATATTTTTGCCACCAACAAACACTTCGACGAGAGCAAACCGACCTTGTTGCTGAACTCCCACCACGACACGGTGCATCCGAATTCCGCGTACTCCAAAGACCCTTTCGATCCGCATATCGAGGACGGAAAATTATATGGTCTCGGCAGTAACGATGCAGGCGGGGCCTTGGTTTCGTTAATGGCAACATTCACCCATTTTTACGCCGAGGAGAATTTGAGCCATAATCTGTTGATGGTCGCCTCGATGGAAGAAGAAAGCTCGGGCGACAACAGCCTACGCGGATTGCTTCCCAAGCTTCCCAAAATCGATGTCGCCATCGTGGGCGAACCGACCTTGATGCAATTGGCCATAGCCGAAAAAGGATTGGTGGTCTTCGATGCACAGGTCAAGGGGACCCCTTCCCACGCCGCGCATCCGAACGATGACAATCCCATTTACAACTCCATCGAGGTGCTGGACTGGTTCAAAAATTATAGGTTCGAAAAAATATCGGAGGCCTTGGGGGAAGTCAAAATGACGGTCACCCAAATCAAAGCGGGAAGTCAGCACAACGCGGTACCAGGCCATGTGGATCTGGTTATCGACGTACGGGTCAACGACCTATATACCAATCAGGAAATTGCCGATATCTTGATGGCGGAGGCACCTTGCGAACTACAACCTCGATCGTTGCGATTGAATTCCTCGGCCATTGCGAAAGAGCATCCCTTGGTGCAGTCCGGTGTCACTTTGGGACGGGAAACCTATGGCTCCCCCACCCTATCCGATCAGGCCGCCCTGATCTGTCAAAGCATGAAATTGGGGCCGGGCGATAGCACCCGCTCCCATTCCGCCGACGAGTTTATCTACGTTCAGGAGGTAGAGGAAGGAATCGATTTGTATATTCGGATTTTAGAGGGATTTTTAAAACAAACATCATGAAACTTTGGGACAAAGGCTTTAGCACCGACCAAAAAATCGACCATTTTACCGTGGGCAACGACCGCGAACTTGACCTGCATTTGGCGAAATACGACGTCACTGCGTCGAAAGCCCATGCCAAAATGCTGGGCAAAATCGGCCTATTGACGGACGAGGAAACCGAATCTCTGGTCGACGAACTCGACCAAATCAACACATCCATCGAAAGAGGGGAATTCATTATCGAGGATACTTTCGAGGATATGCACTCCAAAATCGAGTTCCTGCTCACCGAAAAACTGGGGGATACAGGCAAAAAAATCCATACTGCCCGCTCGCGGAACGATCAGATCTTGGTCGCTATGCACTTATATCTCAAGGATGAACTGAGCGAAATCCGCAGCTTGACGAAATCCCTTTTTGACCTGTTGCTGGACCTGGCAGAAAAATACAAAGACATTTTACTGCCCGGATACACCCATCTGCAAATTGCCATGCCCTCGTCGTTCGGACTCTGGTCCTCGGCCTACGCGGAGAGCCTTATCGACGACCTCTATTTTATCGAGGCGGCCTACAAGGTAGCGGACCAAAATCCCCTCGGAAGCGCGGCGGGCTACGGCAGCTCCTTCCCCATCGACCGGGGTTTTACCACAGAAGAAATGGGTTTTCAAACCATGAAATATAACGTGGTTGCCGCCCAAATGGGCCGGGGGAAAGTAGAAAAGGCATCCGCTTTCGGAATGGCCAGCATTGCCGCGACCCTATCCAAACTGGCGATGGACATCTGCCTTTACATGAGCCAGAATTTCGATTTTATATCCTTTCCCGACGAGCTTACTACGGGCAGCAGTATTATGCCGCACAAGAAAAATCCCGATGTATTCGAGCTGGTGCGGGCCAAGTGCAACAAACTGCAAAGCATCCCCAACCAGTTGACCTTGGTCATCAACAACCTGCCCAGTGGCTATCACCGCGACCTCCAACTGGTCAAGGAAATCATCGTCCCGGCCATACAGGATATGAAATCCTGCCTGGAAATCCTCACCTTTAGCCTAAAGGAAATCCGGGTCAACAAAGACATCCTTGAAGACCCGAAGTACGATTACCTTTTCAGTGTCGACACCTTGAACGAGCTGGTACAAAACGGAATGCCCTTTCGCGACGCCTATAAAAAAATGGGGCAGGAAATCCATGATGGCACTTTCACTCCCAAGCGCGATATCGAACATACGCACGAAGGCAGTTTGGGGAATCTAAGTTTGGGCAAAATCAGGGCTAAGATGGACGACCTTAGTAAGCTCTAAACTCAACCGCTATTGGATTGGATATACTTGTTTTTTGTAACTTTTCTCAGTATGACCTGTAGGGGTACAGCGGAACTGAACCACATGAAAAAAGAATCGCTTGATTGGATAAGTTCTCTAAAGGATGAGACAATTTTGGGCTTGCTAAACTCGGTAAAGCTCTCCAATGAAAACGAAAACTCCGATTGGAGACAAGAGCTTTCCGACGCTGATAAGGATAACATTTCCCTCGGACTAAAAGATTTCGAGGAAAGGAAGACCTTGAACTCCCAGCAGTTTTGGAAAGGTCTCTCCGATGGATAGTACCATTGAAGTCCGTTGGACAGAACGTTCTCTGCGGAACGCTACACTTATACCAATCACGTCGTAACGGTCATAGCAATTAAAAATAATAGGCAACTAAAT
>JBAUIP010000625.1:0-2089 GCA_049683055.1 Pricia sp. | reverse complement strand
CCAAGAAAAAGAAGAATATCTTGGCCTTCCTCTTCTTTAGAATCCTTTGTATCTTTTTGAACATGGGCACCAGTTTAGACCGCCGAATCGATTTTTGGGAAGAACAAATGGGGAAATAGTTCTTCCGGCTTTTTACTGCTAAAGTTAACGAAGATAGCGGATTTAAGGAAACCGAATCCGTATCCTATAAATTGAATTCCTACCGCAAATAACGAAAGTAGGGCGATGGCCAGGTTGCGATTTTTTAAAAGGGAATCGATAAAGATAAGGATGAAATAAATGGCATAAAGTCCGAGAGGAAGAACGATGCCCCAAAACCAGAGCGCCAAGGCAATCAAAAAACCCAGACAAAAAAGTGTGGGGAACCAATAGGTCATCTTGGCCGTTTTTGGATACCTGCGATTTAAAATGGGACGCACCATCCCAAATTTTTTGACCTGTTCGTAAAACTTTTTCCAGTCAACGCGTCTTTTGTGGAAAACGAAGGCCTCTGGAATCAGTCGCGTGGCATAACCTTGGCCCCAAATCCGGAAAATAAGGTCGGGGTCTTCGCCGGGATGAATGTTCCCGAATCCGCCAGTGGACTCGAAAGCCAGTTGGGATAAGCCCATATTGAAACTTCGGGGCTGAAAACTATTTTGTTTCCTTCCTCCTCGGATACCCCCGGTCGTCAAAACTGCCGTCATGGCGTAGTTGATGGCCTTTTGTACCAAACTGAAGGATTCATGAGCGGCATCTGGCCCACCATAGCAATGAACAAAATCTTCTTGCAGCGATTCGGACACGGTTTTAAGGTAATGGGGCGGTAGGATGCAGTCAGAATCCAGAATAATAAAGTAATCCCCCTTTGCCCTTAACATTCCATAATTGCGTGAATCTCCAGGGCCGGAATTAGGTTTTTTTAGATAATTAATATTGAAACTACGCTTAAATTGGTCGATGACATGCTCCGAAGATTCCGATGAACCGTCTTCGATGATTACAATCTCAAAGGGTTCGGCGAAGGTCTGTTGGGCTATGCTCTCCAAAAGTTCCCCTATCTCATCCGGACGATTGTAAACGGGAATTATAAAGGAGAAGGACAAGTTCATTCCACCTCCTTACTTGCTAAACTTTTCCATCACTTCTTGGCTAACTCCGGTATTCGAAAATCCGCCGTCATGGAACAGGTTCTGCATGGTGACTTTTTTCGTCAGGTCCGAAAATAAAGTGACCGTATAATCCGCACACTCCTCGGCGGTGGCGTTCCCCAATGGAGACATTTGTTCTGCGTAGTTGATAAATCCGTCAAAGCCTTTCACGCCTTGTCCGGCCGTCGTAGCGGTGGGAGATTGAGAGATGGTATTTACCCGAACCTTCTTTTCCTTCCCGTAAAAATATCCGAAACTTCGGGCCACCGACTCAAGATAGGCCTTGTTATCGGCCATATCGTTGTAATCGGGAAACACCCGCTGCGCAGCCATATAGGTCAGGGCCACAATACTGCCCCATTCGTTCATGGCATCGGCTTTGTACAGGGTTTGGAGAACCTTGTGAAAGGAAAGTGCCGAAATATCCCATCCCTTGGTCGTGAAATCATATTTTTCATCGGTGTAGCGCCTGTCTTTTCGTACGTTAACGGACATTCCAATGGCATGGAGCACAAAATCTATTTTACCCCCGAGAATTTCCATGGACTTTGAGACCAAGTTTTCCAAGTCCTCCTCACTTGTGGCATCTGCAGCAATGACCTCGGAACCGGTGCTCTTGGCCAATTCATCGATCTGCCCCATCCGAAGTGCGATCGGGGCGTTGGTCAACACAAAGGTTCCCCCCTCCTCATAGATTCGTTCGGCGGTTTTCCAGGCGATGGAGTTCTCGTCCAAAGCCCCGAAAATGATTCCTTTTTTTCCTTTCAGTAAGTGATATGCCATGTTTTCGGGTTAAACTATTTGTATGGTTTCAAAGATATTCAAAAAAGTTTGCAGTTGCGGTTATGACAGAAAGTAATTCCAAGTTTAGATATACGTAAGAAAACGATTAGGAACATAATAATTTCTTGAAACGATTTCGAAATCAATCAGAAGACAGCAATACTTACGACCGATTG
>JBAUIP010000624.1:0-2655 GCA_049683055.1 Pricia sp. | reverse complement strand
CTGCTCACCAACTACAACCGCCACATGAACGGCCTAAGAAAACGCGAAGAGGCCTTCTCCGTTTGGAAAGACGATGAGATACCCGCCCTGGCCGATGCCTCCAACCTCGATTATTTCCGTGGCAACTACCAAAAAGAGCTTCCGCTTATCAAAAGGATGCAAATGCTGGATATCAACACCTTTATGCTCGAAGCCTGCCTCATGCGGGCCGACCAGACCAGCATGATCCATTCCCTCGAGGTACGGCTTCCCTTTTTGGACCATCGACTGGTCGAATATTTGATGACGCTATCCCCCAAGGTGTATTTCGAGGCCGAGCAGAAGAAAATCCTATTGTACAAAACGCTATCCCAAAAGATTCCCGATCAGGTGCTTTCCCAGCCCAAAAGAGGGTTCGGCTTTCAACACCTTTCCGAACTCTTCGGAACACGCTTCCAAGACCTGATGCAAGGCGGGGAACTCGAGAAACTGGATTGCATCCATAAAAATACGGATTGGGAGTCCGTCAGCGTCCGCACAAAATTTATCTTCGCGCAGCTGGAGCTATGGTGCCGACGCTTTTCGATTTGAACGAATCGACCAGCGAACCGGCGTGTGATGCACGAGTTTAGGTTTTGAACCGTTGTACTAACGAATAGATGCTATAAATGAACCCTTTCGATGATTTTCAGTTTATTGAACGCCGCACCTATCGCCATTAAACGAATCCCTTAAATGAAGACTTTCGATGATTTTCACTGGATAGTGCGGAGTGCCGGCGAGCGCACCACCGACCTGTGCGTACACCTGATCGAAAGGGAGTACACCACTTCTCCCGTAACCGTGCTCCGCGAAGCCCCATTCTCGAAAGCGGTCGAGGAAACCTTGCGCCAAGGCCATGCCTGCGGAAAAAGGTGGACGGTCTGCCTTGATGCCGATGTGCTGCTGTTCGGAAACGGCATGAAAAGACTGCTGCGATTGATTCAGAAAGATAAATACAAGGCATTTTGCTATCAGGCACTGATATATGACAAGCTCATCCCCATAAGACGTCCCGCGGGCATCCATGTCTATGACAACGGCCGGGCCTTGATGGGCATCGAGCACATCCCCGCGAACGGCAATGCGCTTCGCCCCGAAAGTTTTATGACCAGCCAAATGGCGGAGGCGGGCCACAAGACCCTGCAAACTCCCTTTCTCATCGGCCTACACGACTTCGAACAGTACTACAAAGACCTCTTTAGGAAATCTATTTTACACAGCAACAAGCATATTGGCGTGCTAGATACCTGTGAGGCCTACTGGCGGAAACAGAAACATTCGGATGCCGACTATGCCGTGGCATTGGATGGATGCCTGGCCGGAAAGCTGATCGAGGAAAACCTGAAAGTGGATAAAAATTTCTGGAAGGATAAAACGGATGAATATCTGGAACGCTTCGGTCTGGAGGAAAAATCCGAACTGGAGATTAGCGACGAGGGCATCGGACAGCTAAAACGGCAGTTCCATAACCGGCACATTATCAATACCGTGCAGCGGTACAAGAATCCTGATCACCGCGATATTTATTTCCGGTTCGAAGACCATGAAGGCCGTCGACAAGGCCGACTAAAGGAAAGGATATCGATTTTCGGAAACCGGCTCTACCATAAAGGGAAGCAACTGAAGGAAAAGGTGTGATGACAGAAGCAAGGGATTTTATATGGCTCATCCGATCGGCCGGGGAACGAACCGCACAGCATTGCCTTCACCTGGTGCAGGATATCGCTCCGGAACACGAGGTGCATTTTATCGAGGAAGAGCCTTTCAACCAGGCCCTGGTCAAAGGCTTTGGAATCGCCGAAGCATCCTCTGCCAAGTGGATGGTCTGTATCGACGCCGATGTGCTGCTATACCGCAAGGGCATCTTGGAACTGCTCGAAGTGGCCCGCCGCGCCGAGGAAGATGTCTGCTATGTACAAGGATTGACCATCGACCGTTTTATCCCCATCATCCGCAGTGCTGGCAATGGAATCTACCGAACTTCTGTTGCCTCGCAAGCCAAGTCGCTGGTGCCGCGCGGAGATTCCTCCAACCGTCCCGAAACCACCACCATGCAAGGTCTGTTGGCAGCCGGATACAAGATGTACCGCACCAACATCGTCGTAGGCATTCACGACTACGGCCAATACTACCGGGATATCTATCGAAAGGTCTTTCTGCACACCCACAAACATAAAAACGTCATCGGCGAGGTTGGCCGCTACTGGGAATCCCTCCAAAACGAAAATCTGGATTTCAAAGTGGCCCGCGCCGCCATGAAAATCAGCAGCACCTACTCCCAAAACATCCCGGTCAGCAAATCCTTCAAACAACAGGAAGCCCAGAAAGCCCTCTTTTTCATGGACCTCACCGAAAAGGAAGCCTTGGCCACCAGTGAATTCAACCAGGAAGACATCGCCAGCATCGTCCAAAACTTCAAGTCCCACGAAGCCCTACAGCAAAAAAAATTCCCCGAATATTCGAAGAATTACTTTGTTTCCCCGCCTCAGTCCAAAAAATTGCCAAAGTTCGCGCGAAAAGGAGTTGGATACGCAGGCGGCTTAGCGGTGCGTTGGGGGCCTTGGCTGACGGAGTGGGGTTCGGATTGAGATGGGTAAGCGATCAACTGGTCTAGTGAAGCTTTGAATTCAATAT
>JBAUIP010000623.1:0-5650 GCA_049683055.1 Pricia sp. | reverse complement strand
GTGCAATACTGGTGAAAACACCGGGCGTCGAAGTCTCTTGGTATAAAGTTGCGCTGACGTAGGCCTCGGGGTGGCTCCAACTGATATCGACGGCAAAGGCATCTGGATGCTTGTCCGACAACAGCTCGCCGGTTCCATCGATAATAAAGGTCGGATCACTGTCCGTTTCATCATCTTTCGAATTGGTGCTGTACACCGCGTTTTGTATGGTCCGGGGCGCGATGACCAAGGTCTCGTCGAGGAGTTCCTGAAAATCGTCGGCCACTACGCTGACCCTTATGAGCCCCTCTGTCGCACCCTTGGCAATGATTAGCGGGGACGGGGTAAGCAACTTGAAATCCCGTTCGTTCGTCGTGCCCGCTATTTCGAATTCGAAGTGGATGTCCGCCAAGGCCTCTGCAGGTTTCATGTTGTCGAGGTCCTTGACCAAAACGGGAATTTCGATGATACCAAGGTCGGCCTCCGGGATAGGTACTGCCCTAGGATGGTTCGCCTTTCCGAAAATCACGGTATTGCCATCAGTGGATACTTTGATGGTACTGGCTACGGAAGTTTCATATTGGGATTTGGCCAATACCTTAACGGTGTAAGACGAAGTCGAAGATAAATCGTGCAAGGTGTAGGAAAGATCGGCTAGATTGGATGCTCTCAGGGAATCGTTCACGAAAATATCATAAGTGACGTCGGATTCATCCTCGGTGGTGGATGCGCTCCACGAAATATCGACGGTGGTTGCGGTCTGGCCCATCTGCTCTACTTCGAAGGGGGTAGGTATGATTAGGGCCGCAGTCAATACCTCCGTCTGTACCTCGGTCTGCCCGTTCTCCTCGTCGATGGCCGTGATAGTGATGCTGTACGGGGTATTCGGTATCAGGTTGACCAGCGTGTAGGCCGATGCGGCAATTCCGGAAACGATGACATCATCCCCGACGGTAATTTTATACCGGACTTTTTGGTCCTCGGGATCTATAGCGTCGGTCCAATCTAGTTCGATTTCGTTCGGGGTGGTCGATACCTCGATTTCAAAGCTCGATGGTGCTTCGTTCGGGGGAAGGACTTCCTCTTCTTTGGAACAGGATTGCATTAGCAGCAGGGCGAGCATTCCGGCCGATAGTAGGATTTTTTTCATGGGAAACGATTTGGGGGACTAGGACTATTCCCCCTAAAACGTTGACGCACCCGATATTATTGCTGTTAATCGAAAAAAGTGGGATTCGGATTACTACAATTTATTACAGTACTGTGGCTTATTTCTTGCTTTTGGAATCCCGTTCGGCGAGCATGTCTTTTCCGGGCTTCAAGCGGGCCCGATGCTCATCGACGAGCGACCTAATTTCTTGGAGGATTTCGGGATGTGCGGCGGCGATATCGAATTGCTCCGAAGGGTCTTGGTCTACATTATAAAGGATGGGATTTTCATGCTCCTCACGTTCGCCGAACTGCCCGTAGGCACCTTGGGTGATAAAATGAGCCTTGTAATCCCCCAACCGGACTGCATAGAGTTCGGTGCCGCGATAGTAGAACATATGGTCGCGAGGACTCGCTTGTTGCTCGAACAAAGTACCGCTGAGGTCGACCCCATCGATAATGCGGTCATCTGGAATTTCGGTACCGGCCAATTTACTAAAGGTGGTGAACAGGTCCAGGGTCGAGCCTATGTCGCTGATGACCCCGGGCTTGATGGTGCCGGGGGACCAGAAGATGGTCGGTTCACGCATACCGCCCTCCCAAGTGGTTCCTTTACCTGCACGGAGCAGTCCGGCACTGCCGCCGTTCAGTTTGAATGGAAGCCAAGGGCCATTGTCAGAGGTAAAGACCACAATAGTATTTTCGGCCAACCCCTCCTCTTTCAAGGCCGCAATGATTTTGCCGACACCATCGTCGATTTCAGTGACCACATCGCCGTATAGGCCACGTTCACTCTTTCCGCGAAACTCGTCGGACGCAAAAAGGGGAATGTGGGGCAGGTTATGGGCCAGATAAATCAAGAATGGCTTGTCGGCGTTCTTCTTAATGTAGGAAACCGCCTCTTTGGAGTAACGCTTGGTAATCGTCTCTTGATCCGCGGGTCGTTCGACGACCTTAGTGTTACGCAATAGTGGAACGTTGAAGTGTTCGGATAGGATGGAGTCATCGGGCTGCTCCCAATAATCCCAATACGCTTTGCCGTCCACTTTATCCATATCGTTGGAGTAGGGGATGCCGAAATAGTAATCGAATCCGTTTTCGGTGGGAAGGTGCGGTGATTGATGCCCCAGATGCCATTTTCCGATGGCGGCGGTGGCGTACCCAGCCGTTTTGAGCTGTTCCGCCAAAGTGATTTCGCTCGGGGGAAGTCCATTTTTGGAATCCGGGAACAGCACCCGTTGCTCGTTACTGCACATGCCGCTTCGGACGGGAAGCCTTCCGGTCAGCATTGCCGCCCTACTAGGTGTGCAAACACTCGCTGCGACGTAGAAGTTCGTCCATTTTTGGCCTTCAAAGGCCATCCGGTCGAGATGCGGGGTCTTGATGGTCGGATGCCCGAAGACACCGAGATCGCCATAACCAAGGTCGTCGGCGAAGATGATGACGAAATTGGGCGGGCGTTCTTTGTGGGGCTGCGCGGATGTGGAATGCATCCCTAGTAATATAAGTAATAGGTATAATGCTCTTAGGGGTTTCGGAAGTTTTATGGTGCGTTTCATTTTGACGGTATTTGTGGGGTTTTGAAGATAGACAAATTTCGTATCTTTGAAGGGATAACATTAGATTGTATACCAATCCATTTAAATTTGAAAGATGCGTACCGTCACCGTGGATATTCTCAACGAAAAGGCCATGAATTTTTTGAAGGAGTTAGAGATGCTTCAATTGCTTCGTTTGCGTAGGGGTGATTCAGGTGAAAATAAAAATATCGATTGGGCGAGATATAAAGGGGCGATGACCAAGCAACCTCTGGGCGATGTCAATGATCAACTCGAAAGTCTCCGCGGCGAATGGGAATAAAGTACCTCTGGGACACCAACATAGCTATATACTTCCTTCAAAATCAATTTCCACCCCATGCAGCTGATTTCATAGACGGAACTTTGACAGAATCATTGCCGGCCATTTCGGCAATAACAGAAATTGAGCTGTTATGCTGGGACAGCCCTAGCGAGGCCGACGAGGTAACGCTAAGAAATTTCGTTGCTGATGCTTGGATTTTTGAATTGGAAAACGAGATTAAGTTAAGAACTGCCGAAATTCGAAAAGGGAGCAAGATAAAACTACCGGATGCTATTATAGCGGCAACGGCACTTATACAAAATCTTACCTTACTTACAAGAAATATGTCTGATTTCAAAAACATTGCAGGCCTTCAGGTAATCGACCCCTTCAAGATTGAAAAATGAAGGCCGAATAAGTACCGTTCTATAATATCTTCTTCAAAATTTTATGTTTGGCAGGCCAAGAAAACAGTCGTTAATAACTCCTTACAACTCCTTGCGGATTCTCCTCAAATACCTCGTCCGATTGTCTAATTTTACAAATCAACCCAACCACTTTTCAGTGCTTTAAATATTCTGCATGTACCTCATCTTCGACACCGAAACCACCGGCCTTCCCAAGCGTTGGAACGCTCCCATCACCGACACCGACAACTGGCCACGCTGCGTGCAGATTGCCTGGCAGTTGCACGATGCGATGGGCAACCTGGTCGAGCATCAGGACTATCTGGTGCGGCCCGACGGGTTCAATATTCCCTATGACGCGGAGCAGGTACACGGTATTTCTACGGCCTTGGCCGAGCAACAAGGTATTTCGCTGAACGAGGTGTTGGAAAAGTTCAACGCCGCCATGGCGCAGACGAAATTTATCGTTGGCCAGAACGTCGGGTTCGACCTGAATATCATGGGGGCGGAGTTCCATCGGATGGGTGTCGAGAATCCCTTACAGGAGCTTCCGGTATTAGATACCTGTACGGAGGAGACTGCCAAGCTCTGCCAGATTCCCGGCGGGCGCGGCGGCAAGTTCAAGCTTCCGACCTTGACCGAATTGCATCAGCATCTTTTCAACGAGCCTTTCGCCGAGGCTCACAACGCCACTGCGGATGTCGAGGCGACCACGCGATGCTTCCTCGAATTGGTTCGTCGGAAATTCTATCCTCTCGCGAAACTCGATGTACAGCCGGATTATTTCCAAAACTTCTCTGAGGTAAATCCACAGGAAATCCAGCTCATTGGGTTGAAGCACATCAACCTCAAAAAGGCATCCGAAAAAATTGCGGCAAAGCTGGGTGTCAATGAAACGGAGGATATATCGAAGGAGGAAATTAAGGAAAATATCAAGACCCTTGAGGATGCTCCCTTCGCGCACCTGCACAACCACAGCCAGTTTTCGGTGCTGCAATCCACTATCGGGATCAAGGATTTGGTGAAGTCGGCCGCCGATAATCAGATGCCGGCCGTGGCGTTGACGGACCATGCGAACATGATGGGGGCCTTTCATTTTGTGAAGGAAATCGGGGCGCATAATAAGGGAGTTCGGGAGCGGAACGAAGCGGCTAGGGCTGCGGCTTTGGAAAATGGCGGGCGGGACGATGAAAATGCAGCGGCCAAAAGCGGTACTTCCCCGGGCGAAAACGGACCCGCTGAAAAAGGTATCGCCGAGAACCAACACGGGTCGCCGGCCCTAGAGTCCGAAATAACCCCCATTCTCGGCTGCGAGTTCTTTGTCTGTGACGATCATACCAATAAAAACGTCAAGGATTACGGTTACCAAATCGTACTGCTGGCCAAAAACAAAAAAGGTTATCACAACTTGTGTAAGATGTCATCTATTGCTTACACAGACGGGTTTTACTACGTACCCCGTATCGACAGAAAAGTCGTCGAAAAATATAAGGAGGATATCATCGTCTTGACCGGAAACCTCTACGGCGAAGTGCCCGGCAAGGTATTGAACGTCGGTGAGAACCAGGCGGAAGAAGCCTTGCTGTGGTGGAAAGAGCGGTTCGGCGACGACCTTTACATCGAAATGATGCGTCACGGCCAAGAGGACGAGGATCGGGTAAATCAAGTGCTGGTGCAGTTTGCCAAAAAGCATCAGGTCAAACTGGTCGCGACCAACAATACCTATTATTGCGCCAGGGAGGATGCCGAGGCGCACGACATTCTGCTCTGCGTCAAGGACGGGGAAAAGCAGGCAACTCCCATCGGCCGTGGTCGTGGCTACCGTTACGGCTTGCCGAACCAGGAGTACTATTTTAAGTCGCAAGACGAAATGAAGTCCCTCTTCAAGGATGTACCCGAGGCCATCTCGAACGTGCAGGAAATCGTTGATAAAATCGAGCCTTTCGAACTGGCACGGGATGTGCTTTTGCCCAAGTTCGATATTCCGGCGGAATTTAAGGTTGCGGAAGACGCGACCGATGGTGGAAACCGCGGGGAGAACGCTTACTTACGACATATTACCTATAAAGGTGCCGAGAAACGCTACAAAGAAATCACGCCCGAAATCGCCGAGCGTATCGATTTTGAGCTGGAAACTATTAAGAACTCCGGCTATCCTGGGTACTTTTTGATTACGGAGGATTTTATACGCGAGGCGCGGAACATGGATGTCTCCGTAGGTCCCGGACGGGGTTCAGCGGCCGGTTCCGTGGTGGCGTATTGTTTGAAAATTA
>JBAUIP010000622.1:0-3378 GCA_049683055.1 Pricia sp. | reverse complement strand
CTTTGAGGGAATCGACTCTGGCTTTGTTCCAAAATTGCCGCCATCTATTTATCTTTTCTTGTTGGGTACGGTCAGATTTCAACAGAGTGCCGACCGACCCAAAACTCAGAATTTCACCGTTTCTCTCTAGTTGCTCCAGCTGATTGAAAAGGCTGTCGTTGCGTTGCAACACGTCCTGAAAATTTTGCCCGTAAGTGGACAAGTACAGTGATTTGGAGCCGATATCCGTCAGTTTTTCGAGACGGGAACGGGCATCCAGTAATGCTTGGGTCTCGTAGTTGAGCTTGGTAATATCTTGATTGAAGACCACCTTGGAATAGGTAAAAATACTGATTGCAAACAGAATCGCCAACACGCCAATGGCCCATTTGCTTTTGTGGAATGGGAAATGGGCCAACCGGTCCAAAATGGTTTGTTTTGCCGTCCGTGTTTTTTTGCCCTTGTAAACTTGGGGAATGAAAAGCAATGCAAAAACGGAGGCCCCTAAGACACTAATTGCGGCGAATATCCCAAGATCTTGCAAGGCTTGGGCATCCAAAAAGAGCAGGCAAAGAAAAGCGGAAGCTGTGGTGAGACTGCTCATCAACACCGAAGGGGCTACTTTTTGGAATAGGTTTTCCAAAGAATCCCCATTGCGGATATGGGTCAAAATATGAAGAGCATAGTCAAGGGTCACCCCGAGCAGCACCGCGCCGATGCCCAAGGAGATGGCCGAAATTTGATCTCGTATCAGAACCAAAAAAGCGATGGCCAACAATCCCCCGAAAAGGGTGGGGGCGAATAGAATCAGGGGCAGCACCCATTTTCGGTAGAACAGAATCAACAGTACAATGAGCAGGGTCAGCGCAATGCCTACGGTAAACTGAATGTCACGTTGGATCTGTTTGGCATTGGATACCGCACTGAGCGCGGCTCCGAAGTACTCGCTGCTTGCTCTTTCGCCGTACTTGGCGTTCAAGGCATCCTGAACGGCGTACAGCGCTTCCGAAAAAGGTAGGTTTTTGTTGGTCTCGCCGGAACTGAACCGGGGAGTGATAAAAAGCAGGATGTTCTCCTCATCCTCGTTCAGAAGAAATCCATCCTTGAGTTTGAAATCATCGCCAAATCCTAATTTTCGCAGTTTTTTCAGGGCGATAAACGAAAGGCCAAAGGGGTCACGTAAAATTGTTTTTTTCGCGACGATTCCCGTGGGGGAGACCAGCGTGCGGTAGTTTTCGGCGGTTATTTTGGCAATGCTATCCTGTGATAGTTTCTTTTGGATGGCCTCATAATCCGATTCCTCCAAAAAGAGAGGGAGGTATTTGAAGACCAGATCTAAGGTTCTGGGAACTACGTCGGAGTCGACCCTGCCCTGAATATTCTTGATGAATTCGCCTTGGCGAGACTCCACACTATCCAAAAATTCGGTGGCGTACCGGGTCAGGTCATCCGCCGTTCCGTCTTCCCCTTTTCGGATGTTGACTACGATTTTATCCGTAAAAGCGATGGACTTCAGTACTTTTTGAATGCGTTGCGTTTCTTCGTTGGCGGGAATCAAGGAAGAAATATCGTCGTCGAACTCGACCTGTCGCACCACCATCAGCAGCGCGGCCGTGATGCCCAAAAGGGAAAACACTGCGGCCCACCTATTTTTGGCGATGACGCGGTAGGCCCGGAAAAAGAAGCTACCCATTGTCGACCGCCATTTTACGTTTCGCCATTTGGGTGAGGGAAAAGTAGCCTACCAATCCTCCTAAAATGGCGCCAAGGGTTGCCAGTACCAAGCTTCCGACGATGTAGATTTTCAGTCCCTTTAAAGCCAAAAGGTTATCGGCGATGTTCTCTAGAGCAAAAAATTGTTTTTCTCCGAAAAGCCAGGCACCGATTTGCACACTTCCATATAAAATAAATGGAATGAACGGGGGAAGGCTGACGTTCGAGAAGGCGAAGGCAATAGGCTTGTTCAGTTTGAGAAAAAAGGCCCAAAACAGCACCAGAAAGGTATGCAATCCCCAAAAAGGACTCAACCCGACAAATAGGCCCAACGCAATCGACAAGGCTTTTTTTCTGGGAGAATCATCACTGCCCAAAACATCATCAGACAAGAATTTTTTCACCCCCTTTTTCTTGATTCGCCGGAAGAAATCGCGGGGTTTGATGTAAAATACCGTGGCGATGACGAAAAAAGTGTTCAGCACGCTGATTCGCGCAAAATCGGGAACGGTGCGAAAATGAGAGACCCGTTCGGTTTGGTCGTATGCAATTTTGACAGGAAGGTTCTTGACCAGAGTGCCGTTCCAAGCGGCCTTCACAATGACCTCAATCTCAAACTCGAATTTAGGGGTGTGCAGCCTCAGTTTGGCAATTTCTTTTAAGGGATACAGGCGGAAACCGCATTGCGTATCTTCAAGCCAAGTGCCCGTTTCGAACCAAAACCAAAAGTTGGAAAAGCGGTTGCCGAAACTGCTCTTGCCCGGCACATCGTGTTGCCGCATGTTCCGGGAGCCGATGTAGAGCACGTTCTTCGTCGCCTCAGTTTGGAGCGCGTTCAGGAACACGGGAATATCCTCCGGAAAATGCTGTCCGTCGGAATCTATGGTTATCGCAAAGTCGAAACCGGAATTCAGGGCGTGTTCGAATCCGGTCTTCAGCGCATGGCCCTTACCCCGGTTCTTGGGAAGATGTATCTGATGTATTTCGGGATACTTGCCTAGAATTTCCGCCGTACCATCGGTCGCCCCATCGTTGATCACGATGACATCGTCGGTCTGACGCAGCACATCGTCAAGAACCCTCGCCAACGTACCCGCATTGTTGTAAGTCGGAATCAGCACACAGCAGTTGAGCTGTTGCATGGTTTCCTGAAGAAGGGGGGTGGCGGTCGGCACTTAGTGATTCGTTTTAAACGAAAAGTCAAAAAGAAAGCGAAATGTCATATGGAGCGCCCCGGACGTTGAAGGGGAAATGAAATGCTTGGATGAACCAAAAATCTTCGATTACGCTCGGGCTGACCAGTCTTGTTAATGACCTATCTAATTATCTGACAAAGATAGCAATTCAAAGCCTAAAATGATTGTTTCTCCGTCTCGGTAAAGCTGTTCGATTGCTCCGCAAAGCCTTTTATGAATGCCTTTGCGCCCGGGTCTTCCACGGAATCAAAGTGAGTTAGGATAAACTGCTTATCTTCTTCCCGATTTTTGGTGTAGCCAGTGATTTTTGGTACATTTTCCTGAACGCTAAGCCGAATACAGCGGATTTCAACGTTATCCGAATTCGTCTCGACAGCATATTCCAACAGCTCCCTGCCCTCCTTAAGAAGTATTTTTTTATCCTTAAAGCTTTCGGAATATCCTGCCATCATGGTGGTGACGGCACCTTTGTAGGCGACCAGAACAGCAT
>JBAUIP010000621.1:0-4245 GCA_049683055.1 Pricia sp. | reverse complement strand
TAATTTTCGTCCATCCCACAGAGACATCGATTGTACTTTTTGTCTCAATTGCCTGAAACTAGCACGACCTAAAAAATGGAACAGATAAAAACCAGTAACACGAATAAACGGATTTTGATAGCGGCCCTTTTGATGTTGGCCGGGATACCACAGCTGCAAGGACAATTTTTAAAAAAACTGGGGAAGGCCGCGGAAAGGGCCGCCGAACGTACCGTCGAGGGAAGGGTCGAAAAAGAGACTTCCGAAAAAACGGATCAGGCATTGGACAGTATTTTTGAAAGGGATTCCGGAAACTCAAAGGGGAAAGGGAATCCCGTGCCAGGGGGAAGTCCAACTGACGAAGGCGAGGGTGGAAATACTATGGATTCGGGCTCTGGGCAATCTGACAAGGATTCCGATATGGCGGGCAGCGATTCTGGCGAAAATGCCGGGGCGGGAAGGACGATTGTCAGGGCCTCCGATTTCGAACCGGGTGCCGTGCCTATTTTTGAGGATGATTTTTCGAAGGATGGCCAAGGGGATTTTCCCGCCCAATGGGATACCAACGGTAGTGGGGAAATCGTGCTCATCGACGGACTGAGATGGTTCCGTCTGGGCGGCACTTCTACCTATATTCCAGTTCTGAAAGAAAAACTTCCCGAAAATTATACCATCGAGTTCGATATGCTCACACAGGGCCTCGACAAAAAAACCAGTTCGCAGTCTTGGATAAAATTTATGCTGGAGGATACTCCCCTCTTTAAAAGACCGGATAATTTTGCCAGGGTCGAGCTCTCACCATGCCAATTCACCGCAACGCAAGGGGTTATCGAAAAAGTGGTCAACGGGGAACGACAAATGCGAAACCAAATCGGTAAGGACTATCGCCAACTCATCAACGGCCAATCACGGATTTCGATTGCGGTCAACACGACACGGATGCGGGTCTGGATGAACGATAACAAACTGGTCGACATTCCCCGGTTGGTGCCCGATGCCGAACACACTTTTAAGATTTTGACCACAGGACTCCGCGACGACCCGAGTATGGATGAAGTATTTATAACGAATTTTAGAATCGGGAAAGCTGGAATAGACAAGCGTAGCAAACTGATCAGCGAAGGCCGATTATCGACGAATGCCATTCAGTTCGAATCGGGAAGCGATGCGCTAAAGCCTGAGTCTTATGCCACCATTCGTGAGATTGCCGGGGTATTAGAAGAATATACCGAAGTCAAGATCAAAATCATCGGCCATACCGATTCCGAAGGCGATGAGGCCAGCAATCTGGCCCTCTCGAAAAAACGCGCCGAAGCGGTCAAAAATTCCATGGAACAGCAGTACGGCATTACATCGGGCCGCATTGTCACCGATGGCAAGGGGGAGACGGAACCGGTGGGCGACAATGCATCCCCCGAGGGCATGGCGGAAAACCGACGGGTCGAGTTTATCAAAATGTGAGGTGGTTTCGTTACTTTCAGCCATCCTAATATATAGTACATCCTGAAAATTGTTCGGAGCAAAAATCATAAGTCTAAAAAATCCAATAAATCCAATCACTAATTAATCCTATGTAAAATGAAAAAGACCATCACATTCGCATTACTGACCTTATTAACATCCTATTTCTGTTTTTCCCAAGCCAACTGCAGCAAATTCTATCCACTGGAAGAAGGGGTCTCTGTCAAATACACCATGTACGATAAAAAAGGTAAGCCTGACGGTACCACGGATTATCAGGTCACCAGTGTAACGGATTCCGGCAGTGAGACCCAAGCCACCATGCAGATTCAATTTACCGACAAAAAGGGGAAGGAAGTTTTCGACACCGATTATGCCTTCACCTGTACCGGCAGCGGCGTTAGAATTGATTACAACTCCTTGATGCCCACTGAAATGCTGGAGCAGTTCAAGGACCTTGAGTACGAAATCACTGGCACGGATATCGAAGTACCCAACGACCTCAGCGTGGGACAAAATCTCGAGGATGCCAACGTGACGATGTCCATCAGCATGGCGGGAATGAACATGGATATGTCGGTGGATATGGTCAACCGTACGGTGGAAAAGAAGGAGAGTGTAACCACGCCTGCCGGTACTTTCGATTGCTTTGTGGTGTACGGGGATACCGAATCGAAGGTGATGGGGCGTTCCCATACTTTTCCAAACCGTTTGTGGTTGGCCGAGGGCGTGGGGATGGTCAAGCAGGAGACCTATAAAGAGGATGGGGATCTCATGAGCAGCATGGAATTGACGATGTTGGATAAAGGATGAAGTGGATAAAGGATGAAGAATGTAAGGATGGATTGCATTGGGAAGAAATTAGTCTACTCTAAAAAGGGACCCTTCTGAGTATTTTTCGGCAGGCATCCTATCTAATCGGATGTTGCCGGCACATCGGATTTTCCTTTGCTGATTTCGGCTTCAAAAAGCGTTGCGAAGTGGCGCAGCAACTTTTGTTTGACCTCCGCGGTATCGATAGACGCCTTTCCCAACTCTAAGTTGAGTGCCGTAACCGCCTTGTCCCTGATGCCGCAGGGCACCATGAGGTCAAAATATCCCAAATCTGTGTTGACGTTCAGGGCGAAACCGTGCATGGTCACCCAGCGGGATGCCCGTACGCCCATGGCACAGATTTTTCGGGCAAAAGGTGTGCCGACGTCCAACCAGACTCCCGTTTCGCCTTCGGAGCGTTGAGCTTTCAGTCCGTATTCCGACAGGGTCAAGATGACCGTTTCCTCCAAAAGACGAAGGTATTTATGGATATCGGTAAAAAAATTATCGAGGTCCAAAATGGGGTAGCCTACGATTTGCCCGGGCCCATGGTAGGTGATGTCACCGCCACGATTGATTTTGTAGAACTTCGCGTCCTTTTTCGCTAGTTCGGCCTCGTTGACCAGCAGGTTGTTAATGTCGCCGCTTTTTCCGAGAGTAAAGACGTGGGGGTGTTCGACGAACAGCAGGTGATTGGGAGTTTTCAAGGCAGTACCCTCTCGGCGGTTCTTGATTTTGATATTAAGGGTTTGCTGGAAAAGTTCTTCTTGGTAGACCCAAGTTTGCTTGTAGTCCTTTAGGCCCAAGTCCTGTACCGTTACCTTCCTATTCATTGGTGTAAAGGTACGAAATACCATATTGCGATATGGTTTTGAAACTTAATTCGGATTATTCAGAATAACCAAGGCCGCAATGACCCCGGGAACCCATCCGCAGAGGGTCAAGAGCAGAACAATTAGAAACGACCCGCACCCTTTGCCAAGAACGGCCAAGGGCGGAAAAAAGATGGCGAGCACTACGCGTATGACACTCATTTTTAAGTGATTTTTTGATTGATGATGTACTAATAAGACGCGCGGACATCCTTTTTGTTACAATTCTGCTTATAAAATTGATCTCGAATTGTCCGGCACGCCTTTTCAGGATATGTGCTTCGGTAATTCCGCAAAGGGCATCCTGTATAAACCATAACCATCCGACTACATTTTCAAATTTACAAACACTCAAATCCTCAAATCGATATCCTATATTTGCAGCTTCTAAATTACAAAGTATGCAGCTTTCGGAACAGGAAACCATCAGAAGGGAAAAGTTGAAAAATCTGCGCGCTCGGGGCATCGACCCCTATCCGGCGGCGCTTTATCCTGTGGATGCGTCCTCGAAAAGTATAAAGGAGGATTATCAGGATGGAAAAAAGGTTGTAATCGCCGGCCGTCTGATGTCCCGCCGGATTCAGGGAAAAGCGTCTTTTGCGGAGTTACAGGACAGTACCGGACGGATTCAGGTCTATTTTAACCGGGATGAAATCTGCCCGGGAGAGGATAAATCCCTCTACAACGACATTTACAAAAAGTTGTTGGATATCGGGGATATTATCGGTATCGACGGAGAGCTTTTTACGACCCAAGTGGGCGAAAAAACTGTTATGGTCAAGGTTTTTTCCTTATTGAGCAAAGCGTTGCGGCCCCTACCCCTACCAAAAAAGGATGCAGAAGGACATGTGTTCGACGAGTTCAACGACCCGGAGCAGCGCTACCGCCAACGTTATGTCGACCTAGTCGTCAATCCGAAGGTCAAGGAAACTTTTGTCAAGCGCACTAAAATCACGAACACCATCAGGCAGTTTTATAACGATATGGGCTATCTTGAGGTGGAAACCCCCATTCTGCAGCCCATTCCCGGTGGGGCGGCGGCACGACCGTTTTTGACACATCACAACGCGCTCAATATTCCCCTGTATTTGCGAATCGCGAACGAGCTTTATCTAAAGCG
>JBAUIP010000620.1:0-1857 GCA_049683055.1 Pricia sp. | reverse complement strand
CGCCTATACCCACACTTCTGTAGGTATCGGCGATGCGGTAAAGGCAGTGGATGCGCCCGTGGTCGAGGTTCATATTTCAAATACCCACCAGCGTGAAGATTTTCGTCACGTGTCGTATATCTCACCGAACGCTAAGGGTGTCATCTTAGGTTTCGGACTTCAAAGTTATGATCTCGCGATACGAAGTTTTTTAGCGTCCGAATAAAAATGCGTAGCATTTTTTTTGGCCGTACGTAATAAAATTTTATCTTTGACGTATAAAGTTGTAGTCATGGATACCAAGCTTACATTAAATTTCGACCAAAGCGTCATCAAGAAGGCCAAAGGCTTTGCTGCCGACAATAATATCAGTCTATCCCGTCTGACCGAGTTTTTGTACAAAAAAATCGTATCCGGTAACTATCAAAGCCTTGAAGAACTGCCCATTTCTGATTGGGTATATCAGGTTTCCGAAGGCGAGGTCGAATATAAAACGCGTTCGCGCAAAGCGTCAAAACAAGAATTTTACGACTCCAAGAAGTGAAAGTCTTTCTCGATGCGAATGTGCTGGTTTCGGTCTTGAACAAAGAATATCCGCTCTACACTTATTCTTCTCGGATACTTAGCCTGGCCGATTCCCGGAAACATCAATTGTTCACCTCTGCGTTGGCCCTCGCCATCGCATTTTATTTTTCTTCCAAAAAGAGCGGTGAGAAGATGGCCAAGAAAAAGATAGCGCTGCTTACCAAAAATATTAGACTGACCACCATCGACCAAGAAGTGTCCCGAAAGGCAATCACGGACAAGCGGGTGCATGATTTTGAGGACGGGATGCAGTATTATTCCGCCCTCAAATCATCCTGCGAGATTATCCTTACTGAAAATGCATCCGATTTTTATTTCAGCGAAATTCCAGTGGTAGGATGCGAGGAATTTATCTTGCAATATCTTTGAACATTTTCGTTTCTTGAGCAAAGGGCACCTATCGAAATAGGATTTGTAGAGTTTATTTTGCACTATGTGAGGATTCTAGGAGCAACTTTTCCGCTCATTGCCTAGGGTCGCCCCACGGAATAGGAAGCGAAAAAATTAAGTCGGACTGTTTGTAGCCTCTACTTTTTTCACCCGGAACAGAAGCAGCATCCCCATCAAAAAGAACACTCCTAAAAAGATAATCGAATAGCGGATGCTTCCCGTCACTTGGGCAATGTAACCATAGCTTAGCATTCCGATAACAATCCCGATTTTTTCCGATACGTCGTAGAAGCTAAAATACGAGGTGGTGTCGAGGGCATTTTCAGGCAAGAGCTTGGAGTAGGTAGACCGAGATAGCGCCTGGATGCCGCCCATGACGAGTCCCACGAAGGCCGCCGTGAAATAGAATTGCAAGGGAGTGACGATGGTATAGGCAAAAATGCAGATGGCAATCCAAATGATATTCAGAGCTATCAAGGTATCGATATTTCCGAAACGAGCGGAACATTTCGAGGTGATGTAGGCCCCCAGAATGGCAACGATTTGAATGAGCAAGATGCTGACAATGAGTCCGGTGGTGGAATTGGTATCGCCCCAATCCAGTTCCTCAATGCCAAAATAAGTGGCGATGAGCATGATGGTCTGCACGGCCATGCTGTAGACGAAAAAGGCGCCCAAATACCTCCTAAGCGGGGCGTTGGCCTTGATTTTTTCCCAAATTTGCCTCAGTTCACGAAATCCGTTGAAAAGCACGTTTTTGGTCAAGGTTTCTTTTTTGTTGCCCTTGGGAAGATGATAGTAAGTATACTGGCTAAAACCGATCCACCAGACTCCGGTCAGTATGAAGGAGAGTCGGGTAGGGGTGGACTCATTCTCGAAGCCGAACGCATCGAATTTCAGAAT
>JBAUIP010000619.1:0-6159 GCA_049683055.1 Pricia sp. | reverse complement strand
GTCCTGGTCCCAAATACGGACACTCCAATAATAGGTGTTTCCCGGTTTTAGTATTTCTGCCGGATTCGAGGTATTTCCGGACTTACCCGCTTTGTCCGACATTGAATTTTTACCGGACATAGACATGTCACCACCATGTTCGATTCCCGTGGAGGCATCGCTGCGAACCTGCCCGCTATTCCAAACATCGCCGATATTATCTTCGATATTTTCCTGGGATGATGCGACCAAAATTTGATAAGCAGATTGGGTCACCGCGCCTTTCGGGACCGTCCAGCCGTATTCTGGCCGGGCGTCCCGGATCTTGACATCTTGAGGCTTTCGGATAAACTCAACGATCAGATTTTCAGGCCCATTGGAATAGGAGTCGCTGTACCGGTCGATAAGCTCGTCCGTCTTCTGTCGGAAGGCTTCCAGTTTGTCGGAATAGGTTTGATCATCCGCTAAATTATCGACTTCCCGAGGGTCTTTTTTAAGGTCGTAAAGCTCTTCGATGGATTGGTCATTGACATATCTAAAATACTTCCAATCTTTAGTACGCACCCCTTCGCTCGGCGGGATGTTTTCGAATTCCCAGATATGCTCGATAAGCACCGTATCCCGTTCAAGACTATTGGTTTTGCCCTGAATCAGCGGCATCAGACTTTTGCCCTGCCAAGTTTCGGGGGATTCCAGTCCTGCCAAATCCAAAATAGTCGAGGGAACGTCGATGTTAAGGGCCATCTCCTCGCTGTCCTTCTGTTTTTTTATACGAGGATCAAAAACCATTAGGGGAACGCGGATGGAATTATCGTACATCAACCACTTACCGGCCAATTGCCTTTCGCCCAAAAAGTAGCCGTTATCGCCCATCAGAATGATTACGGTATTTTGGTCCAGTCCCTTCTTTTTTAGCTGAGCCCGTATTTTGGCAATTTCTCTATCTATACCGGAAATCATCCGGTAATATCCCTTGACGCTATGCTGGTATTTCTCGGGAGTATCGTAACGCCAGGTCCACCGCAGGCGATTGAAACCATCCCTAACGATTTTGGGCTGAGCCTCGAAATATTTATCTGCACCGAGTTCGGGTCCGGGCATATCGGTGTTTTGAAGGAGTGCATCCGATTCCTCTTGCCAAAAGTACTGGTCCTCGGCACTGTCGTGCGCATGAGGGGCACTGAAGCTCAGGGAAAGACAAAAGGGTTGCGATGTATCTGCCCGGTCGATAAAATCCAAGGCTTGTTGCCCCGTATATCTAGTTAGATGCACCGTGTCTTTGCCTAGGGTCTTGTAATAGTATCCGCGCCGGTCTTTGTAGGCATTGTTTCGGTCGTAGGATTCAAATTCGTCGAACTGTTTTTCCAGATTATCGTAACGAACACCGTACTTGCCATAGAATCCTGTTTTATAGTCGTTGTCCCGAAGTATAATTGGGTAGGAGGCCTCCATGTAAGAATTGCGAATATTATCGGTCTGAAAATTAAACTGGTGGGTACGCTCGTAGAGCCCTGTCAAGATACTTGCCCGGCTAGCGGCACATATAGGCGTTGTGACCATAGCATTCTTAAAATAAGTACCTTGTTTGGCCAGTTTGTCCATCTCGGGCGTGGAGATTAGATCATTGCCCGCATATCCTAGGGCATCAAAGCGCTGATCGTCGGTAAGGATGAAGATTATGTTGGGCTTTTCATCGGAGACCGAATTTTTTTTATTTTGAGAATTACAGATTAAAATCCCAAAAAAGAACACTACGATTGTCAAATAGTAATTTGGCATCATTTTTACCATAAAAGCCTAATTTTTTCTTGTTATTTGATTTAGACAACAAATTATACAATTGGTTTTTCTAACGCATCCTGTACTGTCCTGAAAACTATGCGGACACATAATCTTCATTCCAAAATCTACGCTTAATAAACTCCAACTATCAAAATGCCCGCCGTTAGGAGTATTTGATTTATGGTCGCTGCCGAAATTTAAGAACTATAATCAAATTAACTCTTTTACAGACAAAAGAATGACTCCTCGGTTTACAGATAAATAACCAGCACGGAGCAGGATGGTTAAAATGATTTTATTGGATAATTTTAGAATTCCCTTAAAAAATGTATTGGATGTTGGGAAAAATCTAAATAATGACAGCTTCTATTTATAGGATATTTTTATTCCATTTGTTATGCTTTTTTGTTTATCCGAATGTATCCGGTCAAAATATCAGTTCTTTAAATCAAGACAGCACTAAATCTGAATACAAAAACTTCAATAAAATTGGGATTTTTTATGACTCGGATAGTAGTCAGCAAACCTTCGCGGCATCAAGTGTTCAGAAAGCTTTTGAAAAACATGGGTACAGTGTCGAATTGAAAGAGATTGAAAATTTATCCCGTAATTATCCTTTCGATAAGGTCGTAATAGCCTTACAATCCATTTTAGATAAAGGCAAATTTTTAGATGAAGTAGAAAAGCCGATCTCCCGCCAGAACGAGCAATCTTTCGCTGTTCGAACTATCGATGATCAATCGAAGTCGTATTGGATAGTTGGTGGTGATGCCAATGGCGCGATGTACGGGGGATTACAATTAGCGGAATATATCGATCTGTATGGGGTCGAGAAGTCTTTTAACGAAGAACAGCAACCGGATATGCTTAAGCGGGGGATTAAATGGAATATTCCGTTTGACAAACGTAGCCCCACATACTATGGTAGCAAATTCAGCAAAAATGATTTTAGGGGTACTTCTTCAAAAAAGGCCATCACTCACGTTTGGGACTTGGACTTTTGGTCCTCCATGTTCGATGAATTGGCCAAACACCGATACAACGCTATTTCACTCTGGTCGCTACATCCTTTTACTTCTATGGTCCAGATGGATGAATATCCGGAGGCCGCACTCCAAAATGTTCAAGGATTCGATGGCTATTTTAAAAGGATGTCGATTGATGATAAAATTGTTTTTTGGAAGAAAGTGATGACTTTGGCTAAAGATAGGGGTATAGAATTCTATCTATATAATTGGAATATTTTTACCTACGGCGCCACCGGAAAATATGGAATTGATAATAATCCGAAAAATCCGCAAACCATAAAGTACATGAGGAAATGTATTGCTCAATTATTTGCGACCTATCCTGATTTGACCGGTTTCGGAATTACCGCGGGAGAAAACATGAAGCCCCTGAGCAATAAAGAAGAGGCAGATTGGACTTGGGCCACATACGGGCAAGGTGTATCGGATTTTGCCAAGGAACATCCAAATAGAAAAATCACGTTTATTCATAGGTATCATGATGCAGGTGGACCTGAAGTAGCAGAAAGTTTCAAACAACTCGTTGATTTACCCAATGTTCAGTTCGATTTTTCATTCAAGTATGCCGTTGCCCATATATATTCAGCACCGAAACCAGAATGGATTTTAACCAGAAATGGAGATGTTCCCGCTCAACTTATTGATTTGAATTTGAAAACTTGGATAGAACTTCGCAATGATTCTTTTTATTATCTGCATTGGGGCAATCCTGATTTCGTCAAGGAATATCTCGATGGATTTCCTGAAAAAGAGAAAACTTTTAGAGGATTTTTCATGGGATCTGATGGTATCACTCCTACCTACGTGTTTACCAGTAAGGCAGATTGGGCTCAGGGTAAGTTGGAAATGCAGCGAAGCTGGTACACTTGGATGCTATGGGGAAGATTGGGTTATAACCCCGACTTAGAAAATGATTTTTTTAGGGATGTCATGCGTTATAAATATCCAGAAATTGAATCCGATTCCCTCTTCACTGCCTGGACAGAAGCTTCCAAAGCAATGCCAATGGCTACGGAAGTGGTACAAGGTACCTTAAAAGCCGATTGGTCATGGTATCCTGAAGCTAGCAGATCCCTAAAATTCGATTTTGTAACTATCGATAAAATAGCCGCTTCTGAACCGCCTCCAGGTTCTACTATATGCAGCATCGCAGAAACTGTAGCTGGAAATTGCAAAGAAAAAAAATCGGTGCTCGAAGTAGTAGATGATATTGAACTGCACGCTGAAAATGCACTCAGTATTATTTCGGAATGGAAAATAGATCTGGGTTCAGAAGTTGGAACCAATGTTGCAAACATCAAGGCCCTATCTTATCTAAGCCTTTATTTTACGGAAAAGATCCGTGGTGCCACTTATAATCTTGCTTCTAAGAATGAACAGGCTAAAAAAGCCATGGCTAGAGCCTATTTGTACTGGCTGAAATATAGCGATTTGATGGATAGCATGTATTTGGGACAGGATTTCCAAAGAACCAAGACGATAACAAGTTGGAACGATTTGAATGAAAATGTTTTGGACGAGTACTTGAACCTCGGTGGAAAATTATCGGATATTGACCGCTTTGCGGATGGAATTATCGACAAATGATTTTTTCATTCAAACAGCGTACTCAAAAAAAAGGGAGGAACAACTACTTTACAGTTGTGATACGCTCTGGATTTGCTACACTATATTTAATAATTACATTTTACAAATTTATATTATGAAGAAATTATTTGGCTTATTCCTGGTTTTTATGGTCTACACATTAGCAGGCGCACAAGTGAAGGTCTCAACTAATTTTATTGATGAATCCAATAGAAAAGCCCCAATTCCAAATGTATGGCAGGTGGCCAACGACATTTCCCCTTCTTATAAGGGAAATGATGATGGACCACAGATCCGCCCAGATCTTAAAATGAATATTATCAGGTTATCTGGTGGTATCAAAAGCAATGGTCTGAAAAATACGGACTATGATATGGTCGAATGGAGTGAAAAAGCTAATGATTATGTCTATGACTTTACCCGTTTGTTAAGAGTCATCGATAAAGCGGACGAACATAGCGATGAAATCTATCAACTTGTTATCGATAATGTACCGTGGGCTTTCCAACGGGGCTATACCTTTGTGGATTTGGACAAAAACAATTTTGATGGGGTTCATTTTCGAAAATTCGAAGAAATAGAGCAATATGGCAATGCCTTACCTCCATCTGATATGAAGGAGTATGGTCAATATGTGGAAGCCCTAGTAAAAACCCTCGTTGATGAGTATGGCATGGACCGAGTTGAAAAATGGCGTTTTCGAATTGGGACGGAGATTGAAAGTCCTGGCCATTGGAAGGGTACTGCCGAAGATTTCGTTGACTACCTTGATGTCTCCATAAGGGCGATTCGCAAAATTGTACCCACGGCGCATGTAGGTGTACATACAAGGGAGCCTGATTATGTGGCCATACCGGTCAAAGGCCTCAATTACAAAGGGGAACAATTCGTTTCCTTTCACAATGAGATTTTGGAACACCTACACGAGAATAACCTTTCCGTTGATTCGTGGGGACTCTCCTATTACATACAGTTCGATAAGGAAGGTGAGTTTCACACCGATGAAGATTGGTACGATGAAAGGGTTGCTCCTTTTGTAAATCACCCAAAGTGGAACAGCGACACCGACATCTATATAGGAGAATTTAAGGCCACTTCGTCCTTCCGAGGTCCTGATGGGCGCGCGGCAACCCTTAAGGATGTATCTTCACGGGGAGAAGTGGCCCACATTGCGATGTCGAAGCTTTTTTATGAGCATCCCGAGCTGAACCAGATTCACCGTTGGCTCCAGTTCAAAGATGTCAAGGATGATGTCGCCAGTAAAGAGTTGTTTTCAATGGTCGGTCATACTCGATACCAAACAACAGTTAATGGCGAACCGGAAAAACCTTCGAATATTGTAGATGGCATTTTCACATTGGATGAAGAAACCGATACCTACGAAGCACTTATCTACAACTATAATGGTGAGTCCACGAGCTATGAACCAGCGCAAACAGTCAACCTGTCATTGGTAACCAGTCTTCCGGTAGGAACCGAGCTTCAATACCGTTCTTCCTATTACACCAGGTCTCATAACAAATTGCAGAGTTTTATAAGCGAACCGGATTTTCAAGAAAGCTGGTATGTAGACAACATAAAAGAGGGTCAGAAACTAGGGGAAGCCATGCGTGTTTTAAAACCTGAGATTTACAATAATCGTTATGTACCGTACGATGGTTATGACGAATATCAGCTTGGTGATTGGATGAACATCACAACTGAAGCCCGTTCCGATGGCAGTGACAAGGGTTCTGAGATTAGTTTGGAAACCAGTCTGGAATCATTTTCATTTAGAAAATTT
>JBAUIP010000618.1:0-10183 GCA_049683055.1 Pricia sp. | reverse complement strand
CCGTGGCTTCAACTATAAAATTGGTGCTTTCATTAACTGTATAGTCGAAAGTATATTCCGAGGATGCGGTCACAGAATCGTCGATTAATGCCCCGTTGGCGGTCAGCGTAAAATTCGAGGCCAAAGAGGCGGTGGCCGAGATGGTAACGACCGTTCCGGCGTCCACTACTGAGGTATTTTGGGCCGGGGCGGTACGTGACAGTTGATATCCGCCTACATCATATAGATTGTCACCGGTCTGATTCGATCCGTTTTGGGATTTGACCAAAAATCCTATTTGAGTGATTCCGCTGGCATCGTAAAAAGTAGTAGGCACAAACGAGTAGGAATAGGTGCCGTCACCATTGTCAGTGAATAGTGCCGTTTCAGGGGAATTGCCAAAGTCCGACCCCGTGGCGGAAGCGTTCCCGGCAAAATTCCCTTCGGCATCAAAATACCAGGCCCAGAGGTAAATATCGGCAACGCCCCATTCCGCCTGCGGGTCAAAGTCGGATATGGTGATGGTAATTTCATCATCTTCCGTGAATGTTGCGGGCGATACGGTGATGGTCTGGGCGGTGCAAAGACCGATGCAGAGCCAACTACATAAAATGGACAGTATTAGTCTCATGGTGTTATGTATATAAAAAGGGCTGTTTTTGGCAGCCCTTTCTAAAAATTAGTTCAATGTGATGGAAGAAGTGTAAGCTCTCGGATTGCTCAAATCGAGCACGATTCGGTAATTTCCGTCTGCATCCACGCTGAAATCGGGCCCTCCAAAGTTGAGGGAGCCGTCTCCGTCCTCGTCTGTTCCTATATTAAGGTCCCACGCATCATTCGCCCTGAACTTGTAGGGTCCGGCCGTCAGATCAAGGTCGATGAACCAGGTTTGCGTTTCCGGGTCATAGGTCATGTCTTGGTCGGCAGTAGCTACGGGGTCGTCACCAGGCCATCCGTTGGGGGTTGCGGCACCGGTAACGGCCCAGCTCGTACTTTGCAAAGAATAGGTCAATGCCTCGGTGTCGACGTTGACCAGATAGTATCCGGCGGTACCATCAGGGGTTCCGGCATTTACTTCCTCCTCTTGTTCGATAGTTTCGGAATAGGAACCGTCGGAATCACCGGTATCCCCATAATCACCATCAAAACTTTCATTGGAAGGCAAGAATTTGAGCTGTGCACCGTCAACGGCTATATTTACGAAACCCTCAAAATCGGTTTCCCCGAAGCCCGATGCGGCCAAGGGCACGGCACTCGCAGGGGTCCAATCGTCTCCATAACCGCTGGCATTCAAGAAGCTGCCTACGACGAAAATTCTGGGGGCCTCGGTAGTATAGGCCGATAAGGTCAGGGTGGTCACGTTGCTGAACATTTCCATGGAACCGGCACTGGCACGTACCCTAACCTCAAAGGGAGTGGCCGAAAACGGCTCGGCGCCAAGGGCCAAGGCGGCGGTATTGAAAGTCTCCACGGTAACCGCCAATTGGTTCTCGCTGTTGACCGATCCCAAGGTTTCGGCATTGGCGAAATCGTTGCCCACGGTATCGATTTGTACGGAATAGGTAATCTCGACATCCCCACCGAAATTGGCATCGGACCAGACGAAACGTTCCGCAAGCTCCCCTTGATTGTCTACCTCCAAAGTATACACGCTACCTTCGGATGGTGCGTCCAGTACTGGGGCATCGATGGCCTCGATGACGGGCCGGTCTTCTACGTCGTCGGTGGAGCAGCTTACGGCCCAGATGCCGCATAAAAGCAATGTTGCTAGTTTTATAGTCTTCATCATATCAATTTTTATTTTAAACATTTTTTTGGTAGTCGTTTTAGTATCCGGAGTTAATAGCCGCCGGTACTTTTAATATCCAGGATTTTGGGTCAGGTTAGGATTTCCGGCAATAGCATTGGCGGGAATCGGAAATAAGTTTCTAAAGCCTGGGGTCGGGGCGCCGTTGGGAACGTTACCTTTCCAGGGCCAGATGTAGGAACCGCCCGTGAACCGTCCGAAACGGATTAGGTCGGTTCTTCGATGGCATTCCCAATGCAGTTCGCGGGCCCGTTCGGCGAGAATAAAGTCCAATGTCATCTCTCCGCCGGAGATATTATCCGAAGTACCTCCAAAAGCCCTTTCCCGAACAAGATTGACATAGTTCAGGGCATCGCTCTGCGAACCGCCTCCGCCTCTCAGAAAAATTTCGGCATACATCAAATAGGCATCCGCCAACCGGAACATCGGGAAATCGATATCCACAAAGTCCCCTGTCGCATCCGAGCCTTGACGCCCGTCGACATCTATATTTTTCCATTTGGATATTGAATAGCCATCGGTAAAACTGGAAACATCCTCTATCTCGAGCGATTGGCCGTCGGTGTAGAGCTGCTCCCTGCTGTCTTCTCCCATCTGAAACTTGTTGACCAAGGCAGAGGTGGTACGTATGCCTGCCCAACCCCCGTTGACACCGAAATTTTCGGGGTCCATGGTGCCGCCTATCGGGGCATGGGTCAAAAAGGTAGTACCGCCAAAGGTCTGGGTACGGATACCGTCATAGGCCACAGCGAAAATAAATTCGTTCTGGGCGCCGTTGGTATCGTTGTCGGCAAAAAACAGTTCTTCATAACTGTCATGCAGCGCGTATCCGGCACCGATGATATTCTCTACGTATGGAAGCGCATCGGCGTAGCGTTCGGTTCCAGTGTAGATTTCGGCGTTCATGTAGAGTTTTGAGAGCAACATCCACGCGGCGCCTCTGTCGGCCCGAGGATATTCAATGGTCCCAACCTGGGGCAAGGTTTCGGTAATCGCTAAAAGTTCCGTTTCTACAAAGTCAAAGAGTGCTTGTCGGGAGGCTTGTTCGGGCAAAAAGAAATCGGTCGGTGATTCTTCGGTTACCAGGCCTACGGAACCAAAAAGATCTAAAAAGTGCCAATAGCTCAAGGCTCTTAGAAAACGGGTCTCGGACCTGTAGGTCTGGATATCCGTCCTGAGGTCGCCCTCGATGCCGCGGGCATCCAACTGCTCGTCGGTGGTCTGGCGCAAGAACTCATTGCAGTTCTTGACCTGAAAATCCAATCGGCTAAACGTCGCATTGATAAAGGCATCGCCCGAGGTCCAGGTATGATAGTGAAAATCTTTGATGGTTTTATCGTTCCAGGCAATCACGGCCTCGTCGGTGGTCAATTCCTGCATCAGCCAATAGCCCCTGATGTATTGGCTCTCGCCTTCGTCTATTCCCGTGATGTCGGGGTTGCCCGCAGGACCCTCTTGGCCAGTTACAGCCAACCCGCCGTAAAGCTTCGCCATAAACTGGATGTAAGATTCCGAATCGGTAAAGACTTCCTCTTCGGACTGCAGGTTGCCACTATCGGGATTGGATTGGTCCAAATCGTCGGTACAGTTGTAGAATGCGATAGCAAAAGCCAGCATTCCAAGACGTAAAATAGTATGTTTTATTCTTTTCATAGCGTTTAGAAATTTACGTTAAATCCTATTAAAAACGTTCTCGGTCTCGGATAGATATTATTATCGATACCAAATCGATCGGTATCACCAGAGGCCTCGGGATCAATTCCTTTGTAATCTGAAATTAAGATCAGGTTTTGGCCGGTCGCCGTAACCGTGACCGAGGAGCCTTCGCGAAAGACGTCATCAAAGGTATAGCCCAAGGAAGCGTTATCCAACCTTACGAATGAGGCGTCTTGAATATAATAATCCGAAAGAAACTGCGGATTACGAAAATTTGTTTCCAACAAGTTGGTGACGCCATTGGTCAGAACATTATCAAAAACCAAGATGGAATTACCGTTACCTCTGGCGGAGTCGATATTGTTGTAGTTGTAGTTGCCCCAGCTGCCCCTCCATGACATATTCAAGAACCAATTTTGATAGTTGAGGTCGGTATTGAAGCCGTAGTACACATCGGGAGCCGGTTTTCTAAAGCGGTATTTGTCGTTGGAGTTTACGATGCCGTCACCGTTCCGGTCGATGTAAACCCCTTCCAACGGACTGCCGTTGGCATCGTAGGCCTGTTCAAAGACAAAGAACGAGAACGGGGCGAACCCGACCTGATGGTTTTGGATGGTATTGCCCGTACCACCATCGATTCCACCAACATCTATCCCCGTGTAATTGGGATCGTCTACCAAGGTCAACTGGGTAATCTTCGATTCCTGAAACGTGATGTTGCCGCCCAATCGCCAGGTCCAGTCTTCATTTTGTATCGGATAGACATCAGCGGCCATCTCCAGGCCTTTGTTTTCCAAGGTGCCGATGTTATAGTCGTCAGCGTTGGAAAACCCCACCCCTTGCGGATTATTAGTAAAAACGATTAAATCGTTGGTCGTTCGCTCGTAAGCATCTATGGTTCCGGTAAAACGGCCATTGAAAAACCCAAAATCCAACCCGACGTTAAACGTTTCGGTCTCTTCCCAGACCAAGTTGGTATTGAAGGGCTGCGGTCTAAGGGTTTCGATGAACTGGTTACCGAACTGGTACGATGCCGTATTGGTACCTGATTGGTACAGCGGTAGCGAAGGGTAGCGGTCGCCCACTTCTTGTTGGCCGGTGATACCCCAACTAGCCCTTAACTTGAGCTCACTGATGACATTACTGTCTTTTAGAAAGTTTTCGTTGCCAAGTTTCCATGCCAATGCCGCAGCGGGAAAATTGCCCCAGCGGTTTTCTTCCGTAAAACGGGAAGTACCGTCACGACGTATTGAAAATGTAAATAGGTATTTGTCGTTGTGGGTAATGTTGGCACGGGCGAAGAACGACTGTAAGTTCAACCTTTCGTTGTTGATAATCTCCGTCTGTACACCGGAACCATCGTCGCTGAACCGATCTGTGAAATATCTAAAATCCTGATAGTTATAGCCGGCCGTCACGTCCACTAATGTCTTGATGGACTCAAAATCCTTGTTATAGTTAAAGTAGGCATCCATCACCCTATTCTCTTTGTTTTCCAAGTTGTTGTAAGAAGAACCAGGCTGCCCGGGATTGGTAAACAAGTCGTCCTCACCGCCAAAGGCCCGACCGGAAAGGTAATCGTACCCTAAGTTCAAGGTCGCTTTAAGTTCTGGCAGAAAATGCATCTTATAGTCGAACTGAACATTCCCGATACTTCTATAGGAACGCCCTAGATTGGTCTTCTGTTCAATAATGGCCAATGGGTTGGCAGGGGCCAAAGGATTCAGGTTGCCGTTGCTTTGGGTGTACCTAAAATAACCTCCGTAGGTTTGGTCATCCACAAAAACCGGTTGGGTGGGGTCGAATCTGGAGGCGGCCCCAATAGCATCCTGATCGCTATAGTTGTTCCTCAAGAATGCGGTATTATTGTTGACATCGATCTTAAGGTGGTCATCCAAAAGATTAAAGGTCAGGGCGGTAGATAGGGTAGTCCTATTAAAACGGTCTTTCCGTAGGATGCCCTCATAGGAAGAGAAGCCACCGGATAGTCGATAGGTAAACAGGTCTTTGCCACCGGTAAGGGAAACATTCTGGTCGGTACCGAAGGCATCGCGGTAGATCAACTCTTGCCAATCGGTAGTTTGATTGCCCGGTAAAGTTACCTGGGTCTCGTTACCGTTGGCGAGAACGTAGTCCGTAAATTGGCTCGGCGATAGCAAATCGACCTGGTCGGTTAGCGTAGCGATGGAGAAGGAGGAATTCAGGGCGACTTGGAGCTCCCCCGATTTTCCCCTTTTAGTAGTGATGATTACCACCCCGTTGGAAGCCCGTACCCCATAAATAGCGGTTGCCGAGGCATCCTTTAAGATGTTGATCGATTCGATATCGTTCTGGTTGATGGTGGCGAGGGGATTTCTACCCCCTTCAATACCGCCGGAATCTACGGGAACCCCGTCGATAACGTAAAGCGGATCATTGTTTGCGTTCAGCGAAGAGCCGCTCCTAATCCGGATGCGTGCCCCGTCACCCGGAGAACCTCCATTACTGGTGACCTGTATCCCCGATACCTTACCTTGAATTAATTGGTCCGCTGCGACCACGGCCCCCTTATTGAACTCTTTAGGTGAGATGGCGGTTACGGATCCCGTGGCATCCTCCTTCTTTACGGTACCGTATCCGATAACCACTACTTCATCCAGTTCTTGGGCATCCTCATCCATACTAACGTCCAAGGTCGCTCCGGAAACAGTGGCTTCCTGATTTTTAAATCCGATGTAAGAAAATTGGAGAACTTGGTCTTGGTCAGCCTCGATGGTGTAATTTCCATCGAAATCAGTGGTAGTTCCCGTCGAAGTACCTTGAATAATAATACTTACGCCAGGCAAGGGTTCTCCAGTATCCAAGGCTGTTATGGTACCAGTGACCGTGGTCTGGGCCAAAATTCCGATTGGGAGCAAGAGCAGCATGGCGCGCAAAAGATGTGATTGAACTATTTTCATGTACATAAAATGAGTTTATCCCAAAGGATGCAAATCCCCTGTTTTTTTCGAGTTGAGCGGACTAAACTATATAAAATTTATGTTAAATCTAAGGAAGAGAGGGGCGCGACGCCATTTACAACGTTTTCATGTTGACAACTTTTCGCGAAAGGGAATATGTTAGCTAATAAAAGCAATAATTTCGATATTCCAAATCAAATCACCCCATTTTTACCATTTTCCTAGTTCGCATGAAACCAAAAATGACCTTGAAAAAAATCGCCAGGGAATTAGATGTATCGATTTCCACGGTTTCCAAGGCCCTGCATAATGACAAGAACGTCAGTAAGGAAACGCGTAAAAAAATTCAGGCCTTTGCCAAATTCTATAACTACCGACCCGATAATATCGCCTTGAGCCTGAAGAACCGGAAGACTAAAAATATCGGTGTCATCATACCCGAAATCGTTCATTATTTCTTTGCCAAGGTCATAAGCGGTATCGAGCAGGTGGCAAACGAGCGCGGTTACAACGTGATTATCGGGGTTTCCAATGAATCTTTTGATAAGGAGGTCCTAAATATGGAAATGCTTGTCAATGGGGGTAGCATAGACGGTTTTATCGTATCGATTTCCAAGGAGACTTTTTTAAGGGAAGATTTTCATCACCTCAAGGAGACCATCAGTCAGGGCATGCCCATTGTCATGTTCGACAGGGTCGTAGATGAAATCGATTGCGATAAGGTAGTGGTAGACGATGAGGATGCCTCTTTCAATGCTGTTCAAAAATTGATAGATTCGGGGTGTAGAAATATCATGCTACTTACCACAAAAGATTACATCAATATTGGGCGTTATCGTACCGAGGGATACCTTAAAGCGCTTAAGGCCAATGATATCGAATTACGTCCGGAATTGATTGTTAAGTTAGAGGATAAATATAAGGCCGATGAGCAACAGGAATACCTCAAATCAGAAATTGATAGATTTTTGGATGAAATTCCGCTTATTGACGCCATATTCGGGGTAAACGAAATTTTTGCTGCCATTGCGATGAACGCGGTATGCAAACGGGGATTGAGGGTGCCTGAAGATGTTTCGGTCATCAGTTTTTCCGATGGGGTGCTGTCCCAAAATTCAAGACCCAGTCTTACCACGATTAGTCAACATGGCGAACATTTGGGTGAAATCGCTGCACAAATGCTCATCAACAAATTAGAGGGTAATGATGAGGATGCGGAAACGTTCGTAACCCAAGTAGTAAAAACAGAGCTGTTGGAACGGGATTCTACGTTGAACTCAAAAAGATAAAAAGATTATTGCTTAGTGATTTTAGTTTTTGAACTTTTGTACCGCATCCGATTTTGCACGACCGCATCCTCTTCTTATGTTTTAAATCCAGAAACTTGAATTTATCATGAAACTTGAAAATCCTAAATTTTCTACGGCCTTCATATTCGATCTCGACGGCGTCATCGTAGATACCGCGAAATATCATTATCTAGCCTGGAAAAAGCTGGCCAACGAGCTGGGGTTTGAATTCACCGAGAAACAGAACGAGCTTTTTAAGGGCGTAAGCCGAAAGCGTTGTCTGGAGATATTATTGGATATCGGTAATGTGGATGCCACCCAAAAGCAATTTGACCAATGGATGGTCGAAAAGAACGAGGATTATCTGTCCTACATCGAGGATATGGATGAGTCCGAAATTCTACCCGATATCCATAAGGTGCTGGATTATTTAAAGGATAGAAATGTGCCAATGGCGCTAGGTTCCGCGAGTAAAAATGCCAAACCGATTTTGGAAAAGGTGAAGTTGCTTACCTATTTTGATGTGGTGGTCGATGGAACGGATGTGGCCAAGGCCAAACCGGATCCGGAAGTATTTCTGATCGCTGCCGAGAAAATGGGCGTTCGACCCGAAGATTGTATCGTTTTTGAGGATGCCGTCGCGGGCATCGAAGCTGCCAATAACGCAGGAATGACCAGTATCGGAATCGGCGATGCGCAGAACCTTCCCCAAGCCGACCATATTTTCAAGGATTTTACCGAAATTAGCCTTGAATTTTTGGATGGACTCATTGAAAGCGGTAATAAATGAATTTTTTCCCTTGTACCGCCAAGGAACACCTTAAATAACGAACCCGATAATATCCTGCATGCAAGACTACATTAAACCGAACCATTGGTCCATCATCGAGGAAGGTTTCGACCCGGACCGAGTAAAATCATCAGAAAGCATTTTTAGTATCGGCAACGGCGCCATGGGGCAGCGGGCCAATTTTGAGGAATCTTATTCCGGCGACACCTTTCAGGGTAGCTATATTGCGGGGGTATATTATCCCGACAAGACCCGGGTGGGCTGGTGGAAGAACGGTTATCCCGAATATTTTGCGAAGGTCTTGAACGCGCCGAACTGGATTGGGATCGATGTGTCGGTGGATGGGGAAGCCCTGGATTTGAACACCTGCAAAAAAGTGGAGAATTTCCGGCGGGAGCTGAATATGAAAGAGGGATGGTACCGGCGCTCGTTTACGGCCACGCTTCCGAACGATGTCAAAATCGAGGTGAACGTCATCCGTTATTTGAGTTTGGAGGTCGACGAGGTCGGGGCGATACGATACGAGATTAGTCCTTTGGATGCGGATGCGGAAATCAGCTTTCATCCGTACTTGGATAGTGGAATTACCAATGAGGACACCAATTGGGACGATAAGTTTTGGGAGACTACGGAGATTGCATCCGAAATGGCATCCGAGGGAAACCAAGCTTTTATCGAATCCCACACCTTGAAAACCAATTTCAAGGTCTGCACGTTTATGGAGTCGCAGCTTTATTTGAACGGAAAAAAACTGGACGAAAATCCATCCGAAATAAAGGACAAGCTTCGAATCGGCCATCAGTACTCGAATAAGGTCAAAAAGGATGAGACCCTTTCCCTACATAAGTTCGGGGGATACACCGTTTCCCGCAACCACAAGGCATCCGAACTGGTCGAAGCGGCGAAAAAAGCACTGAAAAAAGCAACCGATATCGGTTTTGAGGGCCTTCTGGATAAGCAAAAGCAAGCTTGGGCCAAAATTTGGGAAATGAGCGATATTACCATCGAAGGCGATGTCAAGGCACAGCAGGGCATCCGCTTTAATATCTTTCAGCTGAACCAGACCTATTCCGGTAAGGATTCCCGCCTGAACATCGGCCCCAAAGGCTTTACTGGCGAGAAATACGGCGGTAGTACTTATTGGGACACCGAGGCCTATTGCATCCCATTTTATATGGCGACCAAGAATCAAAAAGTGGCCCGCAACTTGCTGAAATACCGCTACAACCATTTGGAAAAGGCAATAGAAAACGCGCAAAAACTGGGATTTTCCAAAGGTGCCGCACTCTATCCCATGGTGACCATGAACGGCGAGGAAAGCCATAACGAGTGGGAAATCACCTTCGAGGAAATCCACCGCAACGGGGCCATCGCCTTTGCCATCTATAACTACTACAGATATACAGGCGATTATTCCTACATCCCCGAAATGGGGCTCGAAGTGCTTATCGGCATTGCCCGTTTTTGGTACCAGCGCGCCAATTTTTCCGAGCTCAAACAAAAGTATGTGATTCTGGGAGTCACCGGCCCGAACGAATACGAGAACAATGTTAACAACAATTGGTACACGAATTACATTGCCAAATGGTGTATCGATTATACTGCCGAGCAGCTGGAAAAAGTGCACGATGGCTATCCCGATGACTATCAAAGAATTATCGGAAAGACCCATCTGACCGACGAGGAGGTCAGCCAATGGCGGGAAGTGGCCGATGGAATGTAT
>JBAUIP010000617.1:0-3427 GCA_049683055.1 Pricia sp. | reverse complement strand
GAATTTTCTACTGCAGCTTTATACATCCCATATTTATCCAAGGTCACTTTGTAATCCGGATTTACAAAATTACAAGCGCCGCAACCGATGCAATAATCGTTTTTTATGACAGTGCTTAAGAGATTTTTATCCATAATTTGCAATCGAATGATTTTGAAACATTTTTTATTTTTTCAAGGACTTAATAAGTTCAATGACTTCAGAGCCTTTCTTCCAATAAATGATACCGGCATACAATAATAACATGACTATCGCTGCCAAAATATAGTTGAGGTTCGCATAATGATATAACGCATACCCGACCAAACCTGATGCGATAGTGGCCAGAAATGGCGTCTTGACCGAAGTATAAAAGTCGTTGAAAGTATAATTCAACTTGAACAGTCTGAAAGTGATAATCGTAATGACAACTGCTACTGCACGATTGATAAGAACCGCCCAGGCAGCTCCGATAATTCCGTTCAAATAGATTCCGGCGAACAAAATTGGCATATAAATCAATGCCTTAATGAACTGAAGCCTAAATTCGAAATTCGCAAAACCTAGGCCTCGAATAAGTGTCGTGTTACTGAACACGAGCAGCTGAATCATGGCAGCAGCAGCCAGTAATTGGGACGGATATACGGAATCGACCCATTTTTCTCCAAAAATATTGATTATCAACGGCTCGGCGAATATGAAAAGTCCAAGCATTATCGGATAAATCAAGATACAGTTATATTCCACTACCCTATTGTAAAGTGCTTTCGACTTTTCCTTATCTGACTGTAGCTTCGAATACACCGGGTACATTACGTTGGAAATTACGGACGCAATTCGATTTTTGACCGTGTCGGTCAATATGAAAGCAAAGGTGTAAGCTCCTAAGGCCTCGGCGCTCACTAGTTTTCCGATGACCAAGTAGTCAAAATTATTGATCAGGTAATTGATTAGATTGGTCATCGAGGTAAACATTCCGAAACCAAAAATATCTTTAAAGGCCTGCTTTTCCCAAATGAATTTAGGCCGCCAGTCACAGAACTTTAAATACAATGGCACCACGATAATCATTACGGCAACGGAATTAAAGGCGAGCGCCCAAACGCCGGCACCGCTAAACGCCAATACAATCGAAATGACTCCGGCTATAAAACTAGCCGAATTTTCTACTTTGGCAATCGATTTAAAATTCATTTTTCGAGTTAAGATGGCCTTGTTTACGACTGAAAAAGGTGTAAACATGATACTTATACTCATTACAATAATTAAAGTTTCAAGTATAGGTTCGTCATAGAACCAAGCCCCTAGAGGGGCCACGGCAAATGACATGACCAAAAAAAGTAAAAGCGACCACACCAAGCCCGACCAAAAAGAAGTGTGGTAGTGTTCAAGGTTCATCTGCTCTTCTTCTCTTTGAATCAGCGCGGCAGTAATACCAAGTTCATTTATAGTTCGGATAAAACCTATAAAGATGACGGCCATACCTATCAGTCCGAACTGCTCGGGAAACAAAAGTCTGGCCAGTACCAACCGTACCACAAAGGAAAAAAACTGGTTGATGACCAATTGTATGGCGTTCCAATAAAAACCTTTAAGAATTACTTTGGTCGAATGGGGCATAATTGATTTATCGGATCACCTGTTTAGACCGGTATACTTCAAGATTTTGTACATCATTAAAGTCACTAGTTCCCTAAAATTTTTTTTCTTCCTCGATTTGTTCAAAAGTCGGCCTTGCGATACTATGCTCCTTTTTACCTCTATATCTTCCTTTCTCGAGAACGTAAAGACCTCTCCCCGTTCATCTTTCAGTAAATTCAACTCATAGGGTATTAACTTATTGGAGTACTGTTCAATACTAGCGGAAGACCGTTTGGATGTGAAAACATACGGTGAGTTCAAATTTTTCAACTCTTTGGTTCCATTTAAATCGAATGAAACCTCAACGGTTCGATTGATGGCATGTACAAATAGTGTGGAATCGATGGGCTGAAAAAAAGAATCGTATTTAATATTCTCGTTGTTTGATTTAGAGAAGTTGAACTCTCCCTTACTCTTTTGACTTGAAATCCTGACATTATTTACTTGTGCATCACTTTTTATATTTGTCCCCTGATCGTCATCCATCAATGTGGTATATGAGATATAAGGGTAGACAAAATACTTGTCTTTGACAACTAAGTAGGCGATGTAATACTTTTTCCATGAATTCTTCCAATGCTTGACCTTGTCGGGAATATTGATGGCGCTAAGCGCTATATCCTCGGAGTACCACTTCTTGAAACCCTTCCATTGCGTTTTTGTCCATACTTGACCCCAAGATCCCGCCCATTGAATGAAATAAGTGTCCTTACCGGTAGACTTTGGATAAAACTGATGCAGACCCAACTCCTCATACTCGTAGGAGTACAGTGAAATTCCACCGATCAGACTGTCCTCTAAATAGTAGTTTACAGCTTGCTTAGCGAAATTGTAGAAGGCAGGTGCCACGACTACATCATCCTCTAAAAGAACAATCGACCCGTACTGATCGGTCAGATCGCCACATTGCAAAATGTGGTTGCGAAGACCCAGGTTTCGGTCGTGCGTTATCATCCTTTTCGGGCCAAATTTCCAATTAAACTTTTCTGCCAATTCATGAACCTCAGCGTTTTCATCCGAATCCTCATAGTCTATGCTTATGACCAGTTCAACATCATTTTTATCGAAGAAAGAATTGCTCAGGCTCGACAATGATCTTTTAAGGCAAGCCGGCCTATTGAAAGCTACAACTACGATAGCAGGTTCTAACATATTTCGATTTTAGAAACGGCTTGGTCGTTCGGTGGGTTTATTGAAGATACCATTTGTACATACGGCCAATACCTTCCTCCAGCTTGACCTCATGTTGCCACCCCAAATCATGTAATTTCGAAACATCGGTCAATTTTTTCATGGTGCCGTCGGGCTTATCGGTGTTGAAATAGAGTTCCCCGGTAAAGCCAACGGCATCTTTTATCATCAAGGCTAAATCTTCAATGGAAACATCTTCACCCGTACCAATGTTGATGTGTGTATTGCGAATTTCTTGTGTTCCGGTTTCGTAACAATCCTCAAAATCGCGGTTTTCCATTATGAATACGCAGGCATCGGCCATATCTTCGCTCCACAGAAATTCACGCATAGGTCGACCACTACCCCAAATCTCGATTTTCACGGTATTGTCCGCTTGTTTGATGCCGTATTTCTCTAGCATGGAGGTGATTTGAGCCTCATCGGCTTGGCTATTGGCGTCCTCTATGGGCAGACGCTCTAGATCTCTACGGATGGTTTCCCAGTCGTTCTGCTCCAGGGCTTTTCCTAAATGCATCTTGCGCAACAGGGCCGGGAGCACATGCGATTTTTCCAGATCAAAGTTATCGTTCGGACCATAGAGATTGGTCGGCATCACCGATATAAAGTTGGTACC
>JBAUIP010000616.1:0-8741 GCA_049683055.1 Pricia sp. | reverse complement strand
GCCGACGGTCATTTCGAAGAAGGATAGTTTTTGCTTCTCTAGGAAGGGACGGTTCGATGTGATAAAATCAACTACTGCGTCTTCACTAATTGGCTTTCCATCAATTCGGATGCGTTCCCGGAAATCTTTGAGATGGGGAGAGGTGTAGAGTCCTGTTTTGTAGCCCGCCTCCTGAAGGATGGAGGCTAGCATGTGGCTGCTGGAGCCTTTTCCGTTGGTGCCGCCGACATGTATGCTCTTGAACTTTTTTTCGGGATGGTCGAGGTGGGCCGCGAAAGCGAGAATGTTGTCGAGTTTGACGTTGAAGGCGGACTTGCCCTTTAGTTGGTACATGGGAAGCTGGGCGAACATCCAATCGAGGGTCTTCTGATATTGTGTCTCTTGGTCTATCGTTTCCCGAAGATTTGTTCTTTGATCTTGTTGCCGCTGGTTCCCTGTATCGCGGTCTGGTACCTTTCCGGATGTCACTCCCCCAATTTGAAGTTGACCACTACGAACCCGACCTGCTGGCTGGGGGCGTTGGTATCTTGGTTCCATCTGTGCTTGAAGGCGGTCTTTTTGGCGGGATCTAATAAACAGGGGCTGTTGTTAGTAGTACCTTTGACCCCGGGCTGTGCGCTGACCACGTTGCCGTTGCGGTCCACCACGATTTTGACCACTACCCTGCCCTCTTCGTTACATTCTTGTTTGACCTTGCCCTTGCTGGCGAGGGAACGGCCATTGAGACCATAGCCGCCTGTGCCACTTCCGGAACCGGGACTGCCATAGTAACTTGTCGCATAGGGGTCGCCATCGGGAGAACCTTTATCCCCCGCCCTTCCATCATCGCCTTCCGATCCGGAGGCAGTGCCGTCGGATTTATTGAGCCCGCCCATCATCTCGTCGAGCTTTTTTCGTTTGGCTTCCTGTTCTTTACGGGCTTTCTCCTCGGCATCCCTTTTCTGTTGGGCGACGCGGGCAGCTTCCGCTTTTTTGCGTTCGACCTCCGCTTTTTTACGATCTGCTTCCGCCTTGGCTTTGTTTTCCGCCTTGCGTTTCGCTTCATCGGCCTTTCGTTTTTCCTCTTCCGCCTTTTTGATTTTTATTGCTTCCTCATCCTCGCGGGTCAAGACCTTTTCAGCGGGAGCTTCTTCGGCAATCTTTTCATCGGGCTCCTCTTCGGGAACTTCCTCTGGAACTTCTTCCTCGACGACTTCCTCCTCTACCGTTTCCTCGATGACTTCTTCTTGCTGTACCGGTTCGACGGGGGGAGTTTCCATAGGTTCGGAGCGGATTTTTTCCTTGGGCTGAACGTTTCCGCTTCCGAAATCCGTGGTTCCAAAATTGACAGAAATACCGTTTTCGATGGGAGGATCCATATAAGTCATGCCGATATAGAACAAAATCAGCAGCAGCACGCTCAACAGAAAAGTCGTCAGCGTGAAGGATTTCTTTTTGTGTTTCGTATCCAGATACGGCATAGTGCCCTTTGAGTTTTAAGCGGATGTTCTTTGTAAGGATGCGTCGCTCCAGTACTAATTCGGCCGTACCGCCAATATTACTTTGTAACTATTGCGGTTGGCGATATCCATAACGTTGACCGCCTCCTTAATGGCTACATTTTCTTCGGCCCTGAGGATTATGGTCGGCTTATCTTGTCCCTCTAACGCCTTTTTCAGTTCCGTTTCGATGTACTCGCTGTTGATCTGTTCGTTGTTCACGAAATAGTTCAGGTTTTTATCGATACTGACGGATACGTTCTGGGTGTTGGTGGATTTTCCTTTGGCTTTTGGCAACAGCAAATCCAACGCGTTGGGGGAGTTTGCCGTTAGCATAAAGAATATCAGCAATAGGAAGACAATGTCCGTCATGGAGGACATGCTAAAATCGGGACTCACCTTATTTCTTCCCTTTAATTTCATAGGATGGGATTATAGCGGTTCGTTCAATAAATCCAAGAATTCGACCGCATTGGCTTCCATCTTATGCACGACCTTATCGGTACGGTTAACAATATGGTTATAGCCAATGTAGGCGATAATACCAACTATCAGTCCCGCAACTGTGGTGGTCATGGCGGTGTAGATACCGGAGGCGAGGGAGCCCATTTCGGCCTGTCCGCCACTGGATGCCATTTCGTGGAACGCCAAGATCATACCGATGACCGTTCCCAGGAATCCGATCATGGGGGCGGCACCGGCGACGGTCGCCAAAATGCTCACGTTTTTTTCCAGCTTGTAAACTTCTAAGGTACCCGCGTTTTCAATGGCTGTGTTGATGTCATCCAAAGGTTTTCCGATTCGGGACACTCCCTTTTCCGTCAGACGGGCCACGGGGGAATCCGTCTGGGCGCAAAGCATTTTTGCGGCTTCCAGCTTGCCACTGGTTACGTAATCGCGGATTTGGTTCATGAAATTACTGTCTATTTTAGAAGCGGCCTTAATGGCGAACAGCCGCTCGAAATAGATGTACATCGCCACAAAGAGCAGAATGAACAGCACGGAAATAATCAGTACGCTTCCCGTACCACCGTCGAATATCAGATCGATAACGGATAGAGTCTTTTCTTCCGACATAACATCCCCTACCTGAGGGTCTTGTGCGGCGTCTTGAAATAGCATCATTAGTTTCTTGGGATTAGAATCTTGTAAAAGACAAGTTCGTTGTTGCCTCTATAACGGTAGTTTATCGATTAAATTATACGTTCAGCACGAAATTTCTCAGCAACACAAAAGCAACCGCTCCGGCAATGAATCCTAGGAATGCCAACCAAGCTATTTTTTTGAGATACCAAAAGAAATCGATTTTTTCCATTCCCATGGCCACAACGCCCGCCGCGGAACCGATGATGAGCATACTACCGCCCGTACCCGCGGAATAAGCGATAAAATGCCAGACCGGATCATCGATGGGTACCGAAAACATCCCCATACTGGCGGCTACCAAGGGTACGTTATCGATAATGGCGGAACCAACCCCCAAAATCAGTACGACCAAGTCCGATACTATTCCCTCTCTGGCCTCAGTGCCCAATGCCGGCATGGTCTCATCGAGGGTCTCGGCAAAATGAAAGAGCATCCCGAGGGATTCCAAGGCCGCTACCGCCAATAGTATCCCCAAGAAAAACAGGATACTCGGCATCTCGATTTTGGATAAGGAAGAATGAACGGGACTATGATGTCCTACGGTATCATGGCCTTCCCCCTCTACGTTAGAAATACTGAACTTCGAGCTGCTGTAAATCTCGGCAAACGTAGCGACCAAGGCCAGTGATAGCATCATACCTACGTAAGGTGGAAGATGGGTGACCGTCTTGAAAAAGGGAACGAATACGATAGCGCCCAGACCAAGATACAGCATCGTACTGCCGTGTTTGGACTTGGGCTCGTCTAAATCTTCAACGTTCGAAACAATTTTCCCCTGAAAGGCTTTGTACCGACTGGCCACTAGCACGGGAACTATCATACATACGATTGAAGGAATCAAAACGTGCTCGATCAACACCAATGCCGTGACCTTGTTACCGATCCAAAGCATCGTGGTCGTCACGTCACCGATTGGAGACCAGGCCCCGCCGGCGTTGGCACATATGATAATAAGACCTGCGAACCACAATCGCGTATCCCGTTCGTGAATGACTTTTTGCAAAATGGTCACCAAGACGATGGTAGCGGTCAGGTTATCGATGATGGCCGAAAGTATGAACGCCAAAATAGCGAACAGCCACAACAGCTTGCGCTTGCTCTTGGTTTTGATGTATCCCTTTATGGTCGCGAAGCCGTCGAAATAATCGATGATCTCGACAATGGTCATCGCGCCCAGAAGAAAGACAAGTATCTCGGCGGTCTTTCCCAAATGGTGCAGTAGCATCTCGTCGATATGGGAAGGTTCTAGCTCCTTTAACTCCGTATTTACCTCGAAAACAGGAAGGTGCGCCAAAGCAATAATGGCCCAAAGGATGGCCATCATGGCCAGGGCGGGAATCAATTTATCGATTTTCAGGTTGTGCTCGAGGGTAATCGCCAAATAGCCCAGCACGAATACAATAATAATAATAGTCTCCATTCTCGATTGGTTTTTAGGGTTCTAAATGATTTGTTTCAGCGCTATTTCAAATCCGGTTCGGCTGATGTTCCGTTTTGAGGTATTTTGTTTAAAGATATTCAAAATTGCCTTCCGAATGGTATCGGAAGTATCATTAAATATCAATTCGTCGTCCATTCCCACCCTTTTCTCCATAAAATAGGCAAATACCCGTGCCATGCCGCAATTGGAAATAAAATCGGGAATCAGACTGATTTTCTCGTCGGTGTATTCCATGATGGGACCGAAAAAAATCTCCTTGTCCGCAAAGGGCACATTCGCACCGCAGGATACGACCTCGAGGCCTTGATCGATCAGGCGGGCGATCTGATCCCTGTTCACCAATCGCGAAGCCGCACAGGGGGCAAAGATATCGGTGGGCAGGTCCCAGATGCGTTCATTGATTTCCTCGGGCGATATCATCTGGTCGGTCGGGGGACTGAGTTCGTTCCCGTTTTTATTGAGGAAAAATAGGCGTATTTCTTCAAAGGTATATCCTTCTTCATTGATGACGCCGCCCGCCCTATCAATGATGCCCACGATTTTCGCCCCCATTTGGGATAAATAAAAGGCCGCCGCACCGCCCACGTTTCCAAAACCTTGTACTATGGCCCGTTTGCCTTTGACGCTACCGCCATAAATGTTATAGTAGTGTCGGACCGCCTCTGCCACGCCAAAGCCGGTAATCATGTCGGCCACCGTATACTTCCGGAAAATATCGGGCGAATAGGTATCGTTTTCCAAGGCCTTGATAACGCCCAATCGAAGTTGGCCGATACGATTGATCTTATCCGCCTCCGAGGGTTTGAAGTGTCCGTTAAAAACGCCTTCCTGTGGGTGCCAGACCCCCATATCCTCGGTAATTGGAATCACTTCGAAGATTTCGTCGACGTTGAGATCGCCTCCCGTGCCATAATAGGTCTTGAGCAAAGGGGATACGGCACGGTACCATCGTTCAAGCACCCCTTTTTTTCGAGGATCGTGCGGGTCGAAGTTGATTCCCGATTTCGCTCCTCCGATGGGTGGGCCGGATACCGTAAACTTGACCTCCATGGTCTTTGCCAAGGAGAGTACCTCGTTCATATCCAACCCCTTACGCATTCGGGTTCCGCCGCCAGCGGCACCGCCCCGAAGGGAGTTGATGACCGCCCATCCCTCGGCCTCCGTTTCCGCATCCTTCCAATTAAAGACAATTTCAGGGGGTTTGTTTTCGTAGGCGTGCAATAATTCCTTCATTTCAAGTTGATTCAAACCGTGTAGATATGACATTTTTCCTATGTGTTTTGTCCGTTGGGCCTAGCTATTGCTGCCTCATGATCGACCGGTTTAAATCTTGCGAGCCATTTTGGCTCCCATTTGGACATTGCGCCCGACAAATATAAAAATTTGGGGAAGGATTAAAAGGATTACTTCAACTCGTTTCGGAAAAGTCCGGCCGGTTCGACTGAATAAATTCCCCAGCATAACCGTATATTTGCGGAAGTTAAAAAGGATAAAGAGATTATGGATTTTTCACTATCGGAAGAGCACCTCATGATACGACAGGCGGCTCGGGATTTCGCACAGAACGAACTCTTACCAGGCGTCATCGAAAGGGACGAGGAACAGCGTTTTCCCACCGAACAGATTAAAAAGTTAGGGGAATTGGGATTTATGGGGATGATGGCCGACCCGAAATATAACGGTAGCGGAATGGATACCCTTTCCTATGTTATCGCGATGGAAGAACTTTCCAAGGTGGATGCATCCGCATCGGTGGTGGTATCGGTCAACAACTCCTTGGTCTGCTGGGGACTGGAAACCTTTGGGACGGAAGAACAAAAACAGAAATACCTGACCCGTTTGACCACTGGGGAAATCATCGGTGCCTTTTGCCTATCCGAACCGGAAGCGGGCAGCGATGCGACTTCCAAAAAAACGTCGGCCATCGACCAGGGGGACCACTATATATTGAACGGAACCAAAAATTGGATTACCAATGGGAACTCCGCCGAGGTATATCTCGTTATCGCCCAGACGGACAAGGAAAAAGGACACAAGGGCATCAATGCCCTGATTCTAGAGAAAGGGATGCCCGGTTTCGAGGTCGGCCCCAAGGAAAACAAATTGGGCATCCGCGGCAGTGATACCCACACCCTCAATTTTAACGATGTCAAGGTACCCAAGGAAAACCGGATCGGGGAGGATGGATTCGGCTTTAAGTTCGCCATGAAGACTTTGGCCGGCGGCCGTATCGGAATCGCAGCACAGGCATTAGGTATAGCTGCCGGGGCCTACGAACTGGCACTAAAATATTCTAAGGAGCGGAAAGCCTTCGGCACCGAAATCGCCAACCATCAGGCCATCGCTTTTAAACTGGCGGACATGCACACCGAAATCGAAGCGGCGCGACATTTGGTCTATAAATCCGCTTGGGATAAGGATCAAGGGGCCAATTACGACCTCTCCGGCGCCATGGCCAAGCTCTACGCTTCCAGGGTCGCCATGGAAACCACGGTCGAGGCCGTGCAGATTCACGGCGGCAATGGATTCGTTAAGGACTACCACGTGGAGCGCCTCATGCGCGATGCTAAAATCACCCAAATTTACGAGGGAACGTCCGAAATACAGAAAATCGTAATTTCACGGAGTATTTTGCGCGATTGAGAAGTACTTCTTAGGTTTCCGCTTCTGCCCAATAATAGCTTGTTGTTTGAGATACAACAGACTTAAATATTGGGTCTTTAATTTCTTGAAATCTAGTTGTGAATATCGAATCCCCCTTTCTACGAAGGGCACCCTTGAGTTATAATGCTGCGGTGAAGCCATAAGGGTCAAAAAATATGGGGGTCGATTTTCAAAAAACTATTTCCATCCATCCCCTACCCCAGAAAAGGTCTTCTGAAAGTCATAAGTGCATCCTAATTTTATCAATCCTATAATTTTCGGGGGTCCAAAATCCCAATTTGAGTATTATTCAGCCTTTAATTCCAAACGTTGAATTTCTGCTCTATATTCCCGGATACGCTACGAAAATCGCATCAAAATCCGTATTTTTGATAGCTTTCATTTAATCACACAACCAAATGACATTACAGAAACAAGGTCTTTACCTGCCCGAATTCGAACACGATAACTGCGGCGCCGGATTTATATGTAGCCTTAAGGGGAAGAAATCGAACGATATCATCCATAAGGCTTTGGAAATACTGCACAAACTGGAGCATCGCGGTGCCGTGAGCGCAGATGGCAAGACCGGTGACGGGGCGGGCATACTCATTGATATTCCCCATGACTTCTTTCAGGCGGAATGCGATTTCGAATTGCCGGAAGCTGGGCAATATGCGGTAAGCAACGTATTTCTTCCCCAAAAGGAGAACCAACGAAATTTTTGCATCGACCTGCTCGAAAAGAACATCGAAAAACAGGGATTGCGTCTGATCGGATGGCGCGATGTGCCCGTCAACCGTTCTATACCGGGCCGAATCGCCATGGAGACCGAACCTTTCGTGAAGCAGGTTTTCATTGCCAAGGAGAATAAGGAGCAGAAGGAATTCGACTTTAACCTAAAACTGTTTATCGCCCGAAAGGTGACCGAACACGGCGTGATCAATTCGAAGCTCTCGGAAAGCAAATTCTTTTACGTCCCCAGCCTATCCACCAAAATCATCATTTTCAAGGGCCTTTTGATGCCTAAGGATATCAGTCTCTACTACGAAGACCTGATGGACCCACGGGTAGTGACGCGATTGTCATTGGTGCACCAACGGTTTTCGACCAACACCTTCCCGACTTGGGATTTGGCGCAACCTTTCCGGTACATGTGCCATAACGGTGAAATCAACACGCTGAGAGGAAATGTATCCCGCATGCGCTCGCGCGAGGAGCTAATGGAAAGCAATTGGTTCGGCGACGAGATCAAGAACATTTTACCTATAATTTTACCGGGGAAATCGGATTCCGCTACTATGGACATGGTCGTGGAATTGTTGCTGATGACCGGCCGTTCGCTGCCCGAGGTCATGATGATCTTGGTGCCGGAAGCTTGGGAGAAAAATCCCGATATGTCCGAAGCGAAACGGGCTTTCTACGAGTTCCATAGCTGTATGATGGAGCCTTGGGACGGACCCGCATCCATCCCTTTTACGGACGGAAATTATATCGGGGCCCTTTTGGACCGGAACGGACTGCGTCCTTCACGGTATTCTGTCACCAAAGACGGATACGTGATCATGTCATCGGAGACCGGCGTAGTAGATATCGCCCCCGAAAATGTCGAACTGCACGGCCGTCTCGAACCCGGAAAAATGTTCTTGGTCGATATGGTGAAGGGACGAATCATCAACGACGAAGAAATCAAGGACGAAATCGCAAAACGGCATCCCTATCAAAAATGGTTGGACGATAATCTCGTCCACCTAAAGAACATCCCCTATAATGATTGTCCGCTTTTCTTGGGGGAAGCCACCTTGGAAAAACGAAAATCCGTCTTCGGATATACTTTGGAGGATATCAATACCATCATCCTCCCCATGGGAAAAAACGCCAAGGAACCGATTGGATCCATGGGCTCCGACACCCCTATAGCCGTGCTCTCGGAACGGCCGCAACTACTGTACAACTACTTCAAACAGCTATTTGCCCAAGTAACCAATCCGCCTTTGGATGGCATCCGTGAGGAGTTGATTACCGATATCAGC
>JBAUIP010000615.1:0-4363 GCA_049683055.1 Pricia sp. | reverse complement strand
ATAATCGGTAGATCGATGCCCGATATCCAACCCTCAAGAAAAGAGGCCGAACGGCTCCGCAAACTCTGTCAGGCAACGCTGATGGGAAAATCGGGAGAAATTGAGGTGCTTTTTGACGGTCGATATTACGAAATACAAACGGTTCCCATTGTCATCTCCGAAGAAGATGGCATTAAAATTCTATATCTCGCGCAGGAAATAACCGAGCTAAGGGAAAATCAAATAAAACTCGAATCTGCCCTCGAAGCGACCAATCTCATCGTATTTGAGTACGATTTTGCCAAAGACCGCGTTACGCCGAACAAAACCATGAACCGACTTTTGGGAATTCGGGGCAATAAGGCATTATCGCAAGCCGATATCGTCGCAAAAGTGCATCCGGAAGATGTCAAGAAGAGGGCGAAAAATATGAAAAAAGCCCGAAAGACCGGCCGAATCGACCACGAAGTACGCTTGGTGCTCGAAGATGAAATCAAACACATCCGCGTTTTGGGCAGAATACTTTTCGATGATGACAAAAAGCCGATCAGTAGTATAGCAACGATTCAGGATATCACGCAAGACAAAGAACTATTACATCAGGTCAAGGCCAGTGAGGAGCGTTTCAAACTGATTGCCGACAGTGCCCCCGTCACCATTTGGATTACCGACGAGAACGATCGCTGCACCTACATCAACCAGACCTGGCTCGAATACACCGGCAGCAGTCTGGAGGATTGTCTCAAAAATGGCTGGCTCGAATACATACATCCCGAAGATCGACGACGGGCCATGCAGACCTTTTTGACCGCCTCCGATGAACGTGAGCCCTTTGAACTGGAATACATGGTACAGGATAAAGACGGCGAATACGGCTGGTTCTTGAACCGTGCCCACCCTATGTTCGACAAAGATGACAAGTTCGTAGGCTTTATCGGATCGAACGTCGATATAACGGAGCAGAAGGAATTTTCAAAAGCCTTGGAAAAAAAGGTCGCCGAACGTACCCAAGACCTCGAAGAGGCTAACACAGAGCTTGTCAAACTCAACATGAACCTTGAGGAATACGCCTATGTGGCCAGCCACGACCTGCAAGAACCGGTACGAAAAATCCGCATGTTCAGTTCCAAATTGCTAGATGCGCGCAATAGTCCCGATAGCGTTGAAAAATACGGTGAGAAAATCGAAAGTTCTGCCAAGCGCATGTCCGAACTCATCAAGAGCGTGCTCGATTACAGTCGATTGACCGAGGACACATTGGTCACTGAAACCGTGGATTTGGATGAAGTATTGGAAGAAATTAGGAGTGAGTTGGAGCTTATGATCAAGGAACACGATGTCAAGATTATTGGAAAGGATTTAGGCACGGTAGCCGGTGGTCGCATCCACCTTTTTCAGCTGTTGTCGAATTTGATTCGGAACTCCATAAAATTCTGCGAGCAGCAGCCGAAAATTACCTTGACCACTTCCGAAATCCAAGGAAAAAAACTCCAGCGGGAATTCGACTCCGATAACGATAAATTCTATAAAAAACTTACGTTGACCGATAATGGTATCGGTATTGCGGATAAGAATCTGGAGAGCATATTCAAGCCCTTCAAAAGGCTTCACGCGAAGAACCAATACTCCGGAACCGGCATAGGTCTAGCCATTTGCAAACGAATCGTCGACCTGCATCGGGGATTTATCAAGGCGGAGAGCGAGGAGGGCGAAGGAACAAGCTTTATAATTTACCTTCCACTTGATTCTTGAAAGAAATCTCTAAATTCTTATCGAAATTTCGGCTTAGGTACGTGCATGCGCGGCCCACTTTCTCCCATAATTGCCCTCGCCTACTCCGCGGTCAAGACGAAATTGTGCCGCTCGAGTGCATTACAAGGGTCTTTCCAATCGGTGGTCAATATTTTCGAAAGCATATTTTTCAAGGCGCTGTGACTGGACGCTTTCTGCACGAAGCCGTTGGCCCCGAGCAAGTACGATTTCTCGATATCGGTGCGGCTATCCGAAGTGGAGTACATGATTACGCAGAGCCCTTTGAATTCTTCCGATTCCTGCAGTTCGGATAGGGTTTCAAAGCCGTTTTTCACCGGCATGTTGATATCCAAAAATATGATGTGAGGGCGGTCGTTATCGTTATTGCCCAGATAATCTAGCAGATGGGCACCGTTGTCGAACAATCTTATACGGGTTTCCGGGGACACCTCTTCCAGCGCTTCCTCGAAAATTTCCCTATCGTCGATATCATCGTCGACGAGGGCTATCAAAAGGGGGGTATTTTGATTCATGTTTGATAAGTTGGAATCTCTTTTTCTCGATTTTCATGGCGAAGATACCATATAATTTGAATTTCAGGTCATGCTTCTACCTCAGGGGCAGTGGTACCAACGGTCGGCTTCCGATATTTATGGAAGGGCTGTTTCAGTAATCCCGAAATACTGGCGTTTTCGACTTCATCCGGAAAAGTGTCCACGCCGTAGACAATATCCTCCCGATCATATTGCATGTAAGTGCCGAACATCCGGTCCCAAATGGCGAAGATATTTCCGTAGTTGGAATCGGTGTAGGGAAGCACATAGTGATGGTGTACCTTGTGCATATCGGGCGAAACAATGACCCAGCTCAGGGCGCGATCTATTTTTTTGGGAAGTCTGATATTGGCGTGGCCGAACTGGGTGGCTACCAAGGACAGGGATTGGTAGAGGAACACGATGCCGATAGGTGTTCCAATGATTAGGACGCCCATAAGCGTAAACGTAAACCGGATGACACTTTCCAGCGGATGGTGCCTGTTGGCGGTGGTCGTATCAACATGATGGTCGGTATGGTGAACGAGATGGATCATCCAAAGGGGTTTGACCTTGTGTTCGACGTAATGGGCGAGGTAGGCGCCGACTAGGTCGAGCAATAATGTTCCCCTTCTGACGTATAGCCAAAGCGGCATTTCGGGCAGCCAGTTGATGATTCCAAAATCGTTGGTAGCTGTCCAGTCCGCCGTTTTGAGCAGCAGAAAGGCCAATGCGAAATTGACGATGATCGTGGTCAGGGTAAAGAATAGATTGGGAAGTGCATGCCTCCATTTTTTATAGGTGAACCGGAATAGCGGAACCGCCCCTTCGAGTACCCAGAAAAAAGTGATGCCCCCGACCAGAATCAGCGAGCGGTGCAGGGAAGGTATGGTCTCGAAGTAATCGATAATAGATTGCATGCGGCTCGAATTTCGTTTTATTTATACCTGGCGCTAAAAGCTTAGGGTCGGGCTTGGGCTTGGGCTTGGGCTTGGGCTTGGGCTTGGGCTTGGATTCCTAAAGATACAAATTTACTTAACGCGTGACCATCTATGTTGGGCTGCAAAATCCTTATTTTCCTTGCAGTAAACGCCGCTTCATCTCCTCAACGATATTGAACGCCGCCGGACAGATTGCCACATTTTTTATCGTCAGATGCGAAATCTGCTGAAACTTTTTCCGGTCGGTATGGGGGAATTCCCGACAGGCCTTCGGGCGCACCTCGTAGATCGAGCATCGGTTGTCATCCCCTAAAAAGGTGCAGGGCGTTTGTTGAAGCACATGGTCGCCATCCTCGTCCACTCTGAGATAATCGGAGATAAAAGCTTGGGGCTTCTGTCGAAAATGTTTGGCCAAACGTCTGATATCGGCATCTGTAAACAAGGGTCCCGTAGTTTTGCAGCAATTGGCACATTGCAGGCAATCAGTGCGCTCGAACTCCGCCTCATGGAGTTCCTGCATGAGATAATCCAGATTTTTGGGAGGCTTCCTTTTGAGCTTTCGGAAAAACTTTTTGTTTTCGCCCTGCTTTTCCGCGGCCTTTTGGGGGAGTTGTCTTACAATATCGTCCATCCTCTTAAAAATACGTCCAAAACTAGCGAAGATATCGCTGAAAAGGCCATTTTTGCAGCGGAAAACGGTACTCCGTAAATCATATGCCGAAAAATGCACCGCCAAGGTACCGATCAGAAAACTTACGGATGATTTGCCAAATGGGAAGCTATCCGAATACTAAAACTGGAATAATTCCTAATGATGATCCGGAAAAGGCACTAGAACAATACCATTATCAAAAATATATGGGGTTATTTGCCAAGGGAACGTACTGGTAGAGCAACAAAACAGAAACCTAATGGATGATGTACTGGGACAGGCACTTTTGGACTACCAAACCGGAAATTATTCCGAGGATATCACCACTTTTTCCTCTTTGGACGAAGAGGATGTCATGCCCCTGCCCTACCTCTTCCGAGGATATAAAGACATGCCCCCGCTCGAACGGGAAGCCCTAAAACTCTGCCGTGGGAGCATTCTCGATATCGGATGCGGGGCCGGAAGCCACAGTCTTCTCCTTCAAGAAAAGGGATACGAGGTCACCG
>JBAUIP010000614.1:0-2321 GCA_049683055.1 Pricia sp. | reverse complement strand
GCTGATATCTTTGAATGAATTTTTAGGGTATTGATTTTCGTACAGAAAATTGGGTACGGCTTTGAACCCAAAATCTTGATTTACCAACAGATCCAAGTCGGCATCATTATCGAAATCGGTAAAGACGGCGCCGAAACCGAAGCCTCTATGTCCCAAACCATAATCTTCGTAGACATTCTCGAATCTTTCTCCGTCCCGGTTGAGCAGAAGATAGCTTTTGGCGGTCTGGTTGGCACTGACTATGGTGGCATCTTTGAGGATGCCCAATTTCCCCAAAAATTCCTGAAAATAGTTGCCTACATACAGATCAGGATATCCATCCGCATTGAAATCTCCGAAACTGGGGCCGGTGCTAAAAGAATTGAATTCATCAAGGTCATACTCACTAGTGGCATCCCTAAATGTCAAATCTCCATTGTTCAAAAACAATAAATTCTTGGCTCTGGGGATGGGATTCTTACCATCAGTAGTATTTATGGTCGTTATAAAAAGGTCTCTAAAACCGTCTCGGTTAACGTCGGCACTGGCAACGCCTTGGGTGACAAAGTTTTTGGCTGTCTGCAATCCTGAGGTGTCGGATATATTTTCAAAAGTTCCATCTTGGTTGTTAAGGTAAAGTGCATCCCCTTTCATACCACTGGTAATGAACAGGTCTTCATAGCCGTCGTTGTTCATATCAAATGCGGTCGCCCCGCCCCCATAAGTACCTTCATACACTTGGAATTGATGTGATATGCCGGCCGACTCGGTGACATCGGTAAACATGGGTTGACCATATACCCTGGATAAGAATAACAGGACGATAAAGAATGGTAAGGGATAGAATTTTTTCATTACCGTTCCTTCTCCCAATGCAACGCAATAACATTTTTGGCGATCTTGACACCTTCCTTCAGTCCGACCCGGTTGTCTATCGGCGTATGTATGCCTCCGTAAAATCGGGAGTCGGCGGTTTCTTGGGCGGCCTCCCAGAATGACCGGAATTCCCTGATGACAAAATCCGTATCCCGAACATCATCGCGCTCCCGGCCTTCATGAGCCCTGTCCGTGAAATGGAATTTCTTACCAAAAGCATCCTCCAGGACCGTTGCCGCTGCCGCCGCTTGAATTGCATGGCCCGAAGGAAAGGCCGGAAAGGGCGGGTCGGGCCAAAAAGATTCCCATTCCTCATCGATATATTTGGGAACGAAGGTATTGGCCCGTTCCGTGAAGAAATGGTACTTCATTTCCCAGCAGTTTATGAACGCGTCGGCGACCGCAATACCTGTCTTTGCATACACCTCGGTACATTGGATCAGGGAGGGATTGCTTTGTTTCAAGGCCAAGGTAGCAATATAGAAAGAATGACCGGGCGGAGTAAAGCTTACATCGGGGTCGTCGCCCCACCAGATGGCTGCCTCCTTTTCTTGCTGGGTGAGTTCAAGGTCTTTTTCGTAGACCTGTAGAAATTCTTCATAATAGGGGGAGCCGGGCACGGTGTCATAGGGGATGAAATCCGGAAAGGGCAGCGAGTCGTTGGCTGCTACGAACCGGCGGTTTTCCCCCCAATGGGGATGTAAGGGACGATGGCTGAACGATTGGGCGAACAGGGGTGGTTTCCACGAACCGGGTCTGTCGGGATGCACCAAGGTCTTATCAAAATTCTTTAAGTACGCCCGATGTCCCCCGTCGGATTTCGACCATTCGAAAATAGTCTCGGCGACCGATTTCCCGTAGGCTACGGAGCGCTGCACCACCTCATCTTCTATATTCTCCGAAAAATGGTCATAAATCACGGTTTCCAGCGAGTCGATACGAAGTTTGTTTTCATCGGAAGTCTGCAAGTAGATGTTTTTAAGGATGGATGCCTGGGCCGCGTTCAACGATAAAACCCAATCGTAAGACAGCTTGGTATCGGGCTTAGGAAGCCGGTCCAATTCGGTCAGTTGCCCTTGCATGGATTGATGCGACCCGTAACCGTCCACTACGGATTCGTACATGGCCAGGCCGATATAGGCAAAGGCTCGCGAGGCAAAGGTAGGTGAGTTCGAAGGAGTGTATTGGGTAACGTACAAGGCCATTTTGCCCCATGCGACGGCGACATCTTGCTCGGTAAATTGGGCCGGTTTTTTTTGGGTGCAACCTAGATGAAGTACCATCGCCAATAGAGCGAGGGCATAACCTATTCTTGATACTCCTCTTTTCATAAATCGTTCTCGATATCGGGTTGTGAACTTTTATACGTTTGTATGGATCTACCGTAGATGCCCAAAAATAAATAATCATCGATTAAGATGGAACTTCGGACGTCTCCCCGGACATCCAACCCTGATCGGGATTGC
>JBAUIP010000613.1:0-7613 GCA_049683055.1 Pricia sp. | reverse complement strand
ATTGATGGTCTTTTCAAGCTGTTTTTTGAAAAAGACCCGTAGGATTTTAACGGCAACTTTACCCACGATTCCCCTTTCGGTGGCCGGGGCATCGATGGTGGTCGGTAGTTCGAATTTCTCGGGATCCCCGTCCCGACGCTTGCGTTCGAGGGCGGGGTCGAGTTCGGGATAGACTTCGTGCAGGGTCGAGGCATCGCACATCCAAGTCGTGCCGTCGTCCAGAACGAATTCCAAAAGTTTGTCATTTTCCTCGAGAAGAATATCATGTTTCTCCGCCGCGTCCCGGTTGCTGGATTTTAACTGGTACTCCTTACCTGCTTCGATTTCTTTTTCCGAACCGAAAACGACAAGATTTTTGATAGTATCCATAGGTTTGGTCTTGATGGTTGAAATTTTTTTTTCTTACAAAAGAATATTCACCAAAATAGCGAATGGTTGCCCTATTCTAAGTAATAGGACAACTATGCGCCATGATTTTAGAACATGAGCAATCTGGGGGATACGACTTACATAAGCCGAAAATTTTTACCAATAAATAGGGGGAAGATGATTCTTCTTTAAAGATAAGAAAAATCCTGACCTTATATCATCCGAATCTTCAATTTCTTTCATTTCATACAAAATGGGTTTTAATGGATTAACTATGAGGTCATCTTGAGTTTTTACTTTTCTTGAACTTTTTGATTGCGATTACGATAAAGGCAAGGAAATTGAACCCTTTCCAGCTTGTGGTAGTTGTATCGAACCTGTTCAGCACCGATCGGAAGCTGTCCATCCACGCAAATGTCCTCTCCACCGAATACCTTTCTTGGTAGAGTTTTTCGTCAAAGGGCTCGTCCCTGTCCACGTCCCCTTTCCTTTGATTGTAGGGTACGTTGGGTATCACGCCCCTATTGGCGCAGGCCGACCTGAACCCTTCCGAGTCGAAGCCGGCGTCCCCGTTCACGAAAAGACCGTCGGTCGCTATCCCGGCCCCCTCGAGCGTTGCGAACACCTCCTCTGCGTGCACCTCTATTTCGTAAAGGTCGTTGTGGTTTCCGGAAATCGGCTCGGACATCGCCAATGGCAGCCCCTGTCTGTCGGTCAGGTAGAGTGCGTTCGTGGTCCTGCGCTTTTTCCTGCCCTGGTACTCTACCTGTTCGCCCCCTCTTATCGCCGTGGTATGGCTGCCGTCGAAATCCCCGCTCGACAGGTCTATCTCCGCCTTGTTCCTTGAGAGGAACTGGATCCAACAATCCTTCCATGACCCGTTCCTGCACCATTTCCGGTAATGCCCGAAGACGGTCTTGTAGTGCAGCGGTTCCCCGCTGAACAGGTCGCCGACGGGCAACAAGTGCCATTGCACCCCGGTCTTGAGCTTATAGAGCACCGCATTGACGATTTCCGCCACAGGAACCCTCGAGGAGGGGCCGCGGCTCGGTCTTGAGAGGTAAGGGACTATCTCTTCCATTATATTATCTTTGTCGAGTACATAGTACATTGGGTTGTGGACTTCCGTTTAGCGACACAAATGTCCGCAACCCTTCTTTTCGATCCAAAAAAAACTCAAGACGACTTCACTATTCCGCCGGCCGCCAGAAAAACTCAAAACGAGTCAAGAATATAAAGCCGCAATACCCAAAACCGGTTCAGGAAGCCGTAGTTTTGCAAAAATTTTCATCCTATGGAATTTAATTTTGATTTTAAGCAGATAGCTACGGCTACGATGGTGCTTTTTGCGGTCATCGATATTTTGGGAAGCATTCCCATCATCATCGGATTGCGCCAAAAGGTCGGCCACATTGAGTCGGAAAAAGCCACCATTGTTTCTGCGGTGATCATGGTCGCTTTTTTGTTCGTGGGCGATGAGATTCTCAAGCTTATCGGTATCGACGTGTATTCTTTTGCGGTGGCCGGTGCCTTCGTGCTTTTTTTCTTGGCCATTGAAATGATTTTGGGGATAAGCCTATACAGGGAAGATGAGCCTGAGAGCGCCTCGATTGTGCCGATTGCCTTTCCTTTGGTGGCCGGAGCGGGTACCCTGACCGCCCTACTGTCCCTTCGAGCGGAATATGCCGTTGAAAATATTATTGTGGCCATTATAGTCAATACGATTTTTGTTTATTTCGTGCTCAAGACCTCTAGGCGGATAGAAAAGGTATTGGGCAAAAACGGACTAAATGTGATTCGAAAGGTTTTTGGGGTCATATTACTGGCCATTGCGGTCAAGCTGTTCGCGACCAATGCAAACCAACTTTTTTGAATATTTTGCCTGTAAACACGGGAGTCTGGAAAGGGAAGTATTTCGGTTCTGATAAGAACCTTTATGCAATCGACTCATCATATTGACGGCACGATTCGTTAATTTTGCAATTTGGGCTGGCAGCGTAAGAATACTTGATATACTATCCAAGCATCGATAAGATATTCGGCCCAAACTCCGATAACTATGCAAATATGAACAAGACCCTCACCATCATCCTAATTGTTCTAGCCTTGGCGCTAATTGCGTTCAATGTAACCCTAATCGATTTCGAGAATCCGTTTGAGGGAGATAGCACAGTGGCCCTTATCGGAATTCTAGCCGCGCTTTGTGCCATCATTCTACTATTGATTTTCAGGGCAAGCAAAAAGGTTCAGCGGAAAATGAACGAGGAGTAATTTAATTGGTCGCCTCGATTTTCTCCGCCTCCCCACGCTTGACCGCAGGATTGTCAAGCTCCAACACTTTTTGAAGCATGGCATCTTCAGAGCTTTTGATCTGGGCATGAAGGTTGGCCCCGAACAACTGCTCGGCAAGGGCGGCTTTTAGATAGGTTTTAAAGGAATCTTCGTATTCATAAAAATCCATTTTCAAATTCCGTTGGATGGAGTAATCCACAAATTTTTCAAATAGAATATCGTCGACCCTATAATTGTCCAAGAAATCCTGTTTGGTATAGTCTGCGTATTGCTTTCGGTTTCCATCTAAATGTTCGAAAATGAAATAAGATAACCAACCAACGCTGTCCATGCTCTCAACGGCTTCCTCTTCGTTGGTGCCGATCGGAACAAAAACATCGGGAATAATACCGCCCCCACCATATACTACTTTGCCCTTTGGGGTCTCGAATTTTAGTGAATCCGCTACCTGAATGCTATCCACCGAAATCATTTCGCCGCTGTGGTAGCGGTCCGTGAATTTTTGGTAGTAATCTTTGTTACCTTTATCGTACGATTTTTGGATGCTGCGTCAGGTCGGGGTGTAGTATCGGGATACCGTCAGGCGGACTGCCGATCCGTCGCCAAGTTCCATCTCGCGCTGTACCAGTCCCTTTCCAAAGGAACGACGGCCGACAATGGTGCCGATATCATTGTCCTGCAAGGCACCTGCGACAATTTCGCTGGCGGAGGCGGAGCGCTCGTTAATAAGTACATAGACGGGCTTGTCCTCGAAACTTCCTTCGTCCGTGGCGTGGATTTTATCGATACGGCCACTCTTGTTTTTGGTAAAAAGAATGAGTTTGCCATCTTCCAAAAACTCGTCCGCCAATTTTTCTGCGACTCCTAAATATCCGCCGGGGTTGTCCCTTAAATCCAAAGTCAGCTTTTTGGCTCCCTGCTTCTGCAATTGCTTAAGCGCCGATTTGAACTCTTTAAAGGTAGATTCCGCAAAACGGTTGATTTTGATGTATCCCATGTCGTTGGACATCATAAAGTAAGAATCCACACTTTTAATGGGCACAACATCGCGTTTGACATTGACCGTAAAAGTTTTATCATTGCTTTTCCGATAAACTTTTAGCTTGACCGAACTTCCTTTTTTGCCCTTCAATTTTCCGACGATGTCATCGCTGGCAAGGTCTTTCCCGTAGAGGGTGTCGGTATTGGCCATCAATATTCGATCTCCCGCTTTGACCCCTTTCAGATAGCTCGGACCTTTGGGAATGGTGCGGATTACCGCGATAGTATCCTTATAAGGGTAAAAGTTGATGCCGATACCGACGAAATCCCCTTTCATATTTTCGGAGACCCGGCCCAGTTCATCCTTGGGGATATACACGGAATGGGGATCCAGTTTTTCGAGAATTTGGTTGACGGTAACATCCACGATGCTGTCCGTATCGACCTCATCGACATACTCGTAGTCGATGTAGTCGATGAGCCGGTTCAGCTTGTCCTTCTTTGAGTTGGTGGAGAACAATTTTTCAGGGGTATCGTTAAAATGAAGCTTGCCACCCACGAAGATTCCGATGGCCAGGGCCGCGGCGATGATGGTCGGCCAGAGATAACTGTATTTTCCTTTCATAGTTTTTGGGGGCTATGGGTCCGAGAATGGTCGGAATTTGCGATTTCCGGTAAATGGACGAGTTGTACTCCGGCTTTTCTCAAAAATTCTAGTCCCGAACTATCCTTATATGCCGTTTGGTATACTATCCGTTTGATTCCGGATTGGTGAATGAGCTTGCTACATTCCCGACAAGGCGATAGGGTGATATAGAGTGTGGCACCTTCGCAGGATTGGGTAGAGGAGGCAACCTTACTAATGGCATTAGCTTCCGCATGCAGAACATACCATTTGGTATATCCTACTTCGTCTTCACAGATATTTTCAAATCCCGAGGGAGTACCGTTGTATCCATCGGAAATAATCATCCTTTCCTTGACAATAATAGCACCCACTTGTTTGCGCTTGCAATAGGAAAGTTTACCCCATTCCTGCGCCATCCTAAGATACGCCTTGTCGTATTTTTTCTGCTTGCTGTCGTTCATTCGAAATGCGGAAAGACCACTAAGATACCCGCTTTGGGACTGCGCGGCAATAATAGTGGGTTAATTTTACGTGAAAATCGTTGAAGGGCCTTGATTTACAAGGGAAAAGTATCGATCAGCATCGGAAGGGTGGCGAAAAATATCAGAACGGATGCGATTTTCGTGAAAAGGGATTGTTTTATAGAGGTATAGGATGTCAGAACGAACGAAACCATCAGTACGCCGAGCACTACGATGACCTGGGAAATCTCGATGCCCAAGGCAAAACCCAATAAGGGGGATAGTTTCGCGTCTTGATCGGCGACCAACATTTTGAAGTAGTTGCTGAAGCCAAAACCGTGGATCAATCCGAAAAAGGTGGTCGCCAGCACGTGGAGTCCGATGGTGTCGTTCTGCGCATTGGTTTGGATGTATAATAGATTGAAAACCGCTGTCATTACGATGGTAACGGGAATTAGGAATTCAATCCATACCACTTCTACCTCCAACAATTCGTAAGAACTCAGGGCAAGGGAAGTGCAGTGTGATATCGTGAACACCGTTGCAAGAACAAGCACCTTTTTCCAACTTTTGAAGCTGAAAGGCAGGGCAAGTGCCATCAAAAAGAGGATGTGATCGTAGGCGTTGGGGTCGAGAACGTGGTCTAGGCCGAGCTTAGTGTAAAACCAAAAGTCTTCCATTTTGTCAGGTTTCCATAGGTCAATTGAGACAAGAGGGGTCTAGGTGCCGGATCATTTGATGGCGATTCGTTCAAATCTAATGAAAACCGATGACCGATTATGCTTTTCGTATGGTAAAATCCGCATAGATAGTGTAGACGACAAAATCAAGTTATGTTCTGATGCTGCCGCTTCCAGAATAAATATCGCTCAGTTTAATCCCCGTTCGGATTGAATTTCCTCGTAAGCGCGTTGCACTTCCTTGAACTTTTCCTCCGCCCCGTTTTTTATAGCCTCGTTCTGGGTGTTGACCCTATCGGGATGGTATTTTTTGGCCATGGCCCGATAGGCTTTTTTAACCTCTTCGTTGGAGGCCGATTTGTCGATATCCAAAATTTTGTAGGCGTTGTCGGCCGATTTGATGAACATGGCCTTGATGCTCTCGAAGTCGCGCATCCCGACCCGAAGGTAGCCTGCTATTTCCTGAATCTTTGCAATTTCGGGATTGCTGACCGAGCCGTCCGCTTGGGCGATACCGAATAGGAAGTGCAGTAGCTGTAAGCGGACTTCGTACCGTGTACGTTGATTGAGATAGGTGCAGATACGCTGGGCGGAAATCTCCCGCTTTTTGACCACATCGTTGAAGGTCCTGAATATGGCATTGGACTTTTCCTTTCCGTAGGTACTTAGGAAGTACTGCCGCACGTAGTCCATTTCCCGCTGGCTGACCTGTCCGTCGGCCTTGATCACTATGGAACAGAGCGAGAGCAGGTTCAGCTCGAAATCCGCCGGAGTGACGCTTTGCCGCGTCATGTCGCTAAAAATCGTTTGTGCGCCACCGCCCTTACGGCTAAGGTTGTCGATAAAGCTTCCTATCAAAAACCCAAAGATGGCCCCGGGAAACCGGAAAAGATAATATCCTAAGATGGCTGCGAACCATTTAATCATATCCCCATAAAATTTGCGCAAAGATACTGTAAAGAGAAGAGAAACTTCGTTCCCAAACGAAACGTTAAGTAATCCTATAAAACACAACGAATTCCGTATCTTTGAAATCCAAAATAAAAACAAAGAAATATGTATCCCGAAGAATTGGTAAAACCGATGAGAAACGATTTGGCCTCCGCCGGATTCGAAGAGTTATATACGGCCGGAGCGGTCGAAAATGCCATAAACAAGGAGGGCACGACCCTCGTAGTCGTGAACTCGGTCTGTGGCTGTGCCGCGGCCAATGCGAGACCGGCGGCAAAGCTGAGCCTTCAAAATGATAAAAAACCGGATTACGCCGTTACCGTCTTCGCGGGGGTGGACGTAGAGGCCGTAAAGGCGGCTCGCGACCTGATGGTTCCCTTCCCCCCATCATCTCCCAGTATGGCCCTGTTCAAGGATGGCGAGCTCGTGCACATGATCGAACGCCACCACATTGAAGGTAGGCCCGCCGAACTGATTGCGGAAAATTTGATGGAAGCGTATAACGAGTTCTGCTGAGGTAAAGTTTCAATATCAGATTTGGTGAGATAAGGTCAGAGCTGATTGGTAATTGAAGGCACGATGGTATAGAATTGGTATCGTTTCGTTATCCGGGGTACCAAAACAAATCCTTGGAAATAACCTCAGAATGTGTTCCCTATGTTGGGGAAGACGACAAAAAGAAGTGAAAAAACCGCTGTCCAAGAGCGGTTTTTTTATTTTTGTAATATGCGTAAAGTACTGGCATATCCGCTGACCATTTTCTACCAAATCGCCTTTGGTATTACGTTGTTGGTATTTCACCCTATTCAATGGGTCTGCCTGAATCTTTTCGGTTATACCGCACATGGAAAGAGCGTTGCCCTGTTGAACCTTTGCCTTATGCGATGCACCCATATTTTGGGAACCACCTATTCCTTTGATAATCCGCATAACATTCCGAGGAACCGGCCCCTGATTATTGTGCCGAACCATCAGAGCATGCATGACATTCCGCCTATTATTTGGTTTATGCGCCTATACCATCCAAAATTCGTCAGCAAAAGTGAATTGGGTAGGGGCATTCCCAGTGTCTCCTATAATTTGAGACATGGCGGGTCGGTGCTAATCGACCGTAAAGACAGCCGTCAAGCCCTACTGGAAATTGCCAAATTGGGCCGGTACATCGAAAAACATAATCGCAGCGCCGTGATATTCCCGGAAGGTACACGATCTAAAACCGGTCATCCCAAACCGTTCAAGGTAACGGGACTT
>JBAUIP010000612.1:0-1883 GCA_049683055.1 Pricia sp. | reverse complement strand
CCACTACCCTATTCAAATGGTTGATGTAGCTCTTTCCGGCGATGACCTGACAGCCCGCGGACCAGTTCGAATGGCCCATGCCCGACCAATGGATGTTGATGCTTTGGTTGGGAACGGCATCCAGCCCTGCATTCAGATCTCTTTCGGTGAGGGCATTGTCATCATCACGGTCCCGGAAGACCAAAACACCATTGCGATAGGGTTTGAGTGCCCTGTATATTTTCTTTTCCACCGAAATTTTGTGCCATCCGAAGCGGTATTTATGCTGGCCTTCGACCAAAAAGGCTTCATCCCTTCTTGAGCTCATGTTTTGGCTCGCATCGGTAGAGCCCCAAAACTTAAAGACCATACCTCGAACCAATAAGATAAAAATGTCGTCGTTCTCGCGCCGGTTCCGATTGAGATCTTGTGCCCTGCGGATACCTATAAGATGGATGTGCTTCGGGTCGAACTCCCAATCGTCGATCTTTCTGGTATCCGAGAGTTTTTCAAAATCGGCCACCTGCATCAGAATCGGATGGGGATTTTGCCCATAATGGGTCTTGGCCTTGTGAAGCAAATTAATCCATTTTCTGTATTCAGTGGTAGGGCTTGCATCCGAGGCCCTGCCCCAATCGGATATTTTGTCCGCGGCGATCCACCTTTCGATGTGGCCCCAGGTGCCGCTGCCGACTATTCCATCGGGCAACATACCTTGAATCCCCTCGACCGACCGGACATATTCCTGAAACAGGCGGACGGAGGGTTGGGTGACGTAATCAAAAATGCCATCGACGACGCCCCGGGGCATAAAACCTGTTTTAGAAAGAAACTGTTGCAATCGCTCTACATCCGTTCCGGGCGTATCCCTAAACCTTCGCCATGCGGTGCGGTCATCGTCTCTAAAGGAGATGGTGTCTTTCAATATCCCGTCCATGTGGTATGGTTCGAGAAAGGTTTGCGGGTTTTTGGGTCTTTTGGCGGTATCGCAACTGCCTAGGTAGAGTGTGGCCATGGTATCGGTTTGTTTAATTTGACATTATACCTTAGTTCACCTGAAATTCAGAAAACTAAAAATCAGTTTGATCTAGCATTTCATGTACTTTGTCTTCATCCCCAAAAAGATCGATCAGCTTCTGCGTTTTTGCGTCTGCACATGCCTTGTCCTTATTTTCGATGCAAGCGGCTATGTACAATTTATAGACCTTGAATACTTCATCAGAATTCGAGTTGAGACTATTTATACAATTATCCAATAACTTTTGGGCACTTTCGAATTGTCCGCTTTTGTACTGTTCCTTTGCACTCCAAAAGAATTTTTCACAATCTTGCCCATAAATTCCGCTAATACAGAAGAAGAACAGAAAAGTTAATAGAATCTTCGATAACAGTTCGTTTGTTTTCATTGTTTTATGTATTAATTTATATTAATCTCAATGAGAAGCTATTGCTAGGGATTCATGCTAATTATTTTCAATCATGTTATTCTTTGTTAGCATCCTCATTAATTAATAATGTCTTCAATTCTTTAGTTGTCAAATCTATATCCACATCTTCACAAATTAAGTTGGAAAGCACATCTAACGAAGTCGGCCATTTTAAGATTACTCCATACTCATAAGCCACAAGTACATGGTTATTATCGGGAGTAAAAGCGACACTGTATGGAAAACCCAAGTCAGATTTCAAAATGGTGTTGGCCTTGATAGGAAATGCATCCCAGTTTTTACTATCCCAAATAACTATTGTATTATCATCACCCACGGTTGCGATCCGTTTTCCATCGGGGCTTAAAGCGATATCATTTACTGCTGAAGTATGGGCTATGTGCTTGTCGGGTTTATTTAAATTGCCATTGACCGAAACAGTATAGACTTCACCGTCATTATTACCTACTATCAAAG
>JBAUIP010000611.1:0-2230 GCA_049683055.1 Pricia sp. | reverse complement strand
CGGTCTTGGTCGGACGGTTGGCCCGTTCCAGGGTAGGGGGGAGCTATAGATACTAATAACTATGGTCGTCGAGCCTCACTTTTCCGGCAAAGGTTTTATAAACAAAATAGGTGTAGCCTAGAACTATAGGTCCCCCGATGACGACCATGGTCGAGCTGGTTCCTAAGGATTTATCCGATGATGCTGCGTTGTAGATAGTGATGCTGTATTCGGGGTCGATGGTCGAGTATAATAAAACGGGATATAGCTCTATCACCACAAGCATCATCATAAAGGCGATGCTAAGGCGAACTGAATCCTGGGGAGAATTTCTGTGTCCATATCTCAAGATTTACGGGGTAAAGATATTTTATAATCTTTTGAGTTGAGTAATCTGGGTTACATAAACCCCAAAACTCTTTCTTAGGTTACTTTGCATTGATGATATATTGATAGGGCAACAAGTCCACATCGACCTCAAACTCCGTATAGCCTGCTTTTTTTAGTTCTGTAATCACTACGTCCATAGAAACTTTATGGTTTACCGGTGGACCCACGGGAATCTCCGTCTTATAGTAATCGATGACCACTAATTTGCCATCTGGCTTAATCCCTTTTTTGACTTTGGTAAAATAGTCGGCCCTGTTTTCTATATGATGGTAGGTGTTTACTATCAAGACCATATCCACTTCATTGTCCGATAGATTCGGACTGTCGTACGGAATTTTTCGTAGTTCTATGTTTTTGAGATTGTTCTCATCAATCCGTTTTTTCAGGGCCGTTTGAAATTCGTCGCTCACATCGGCCGCGATAACTTGTGCCCCCTTTTCCGCCAGTTTTACCGAAAAATATCCCGAGCCGGCCCCGATATCCATTATTTTTTTATCCTTTAGGCCACCGAGGTAGGCGAGAACTTCCTCCGGTTTTTGGTAGGCATCGCGCTCTGGCGATTCAAAGTGCTTGATCAAATTTTCGGTGGATGATCTGTGCATATATTCATTGGCCGATGTTGTGCTGTCTTTTGCGTCATTTTTTTGATGGTGTTGATCATCTTGGGAAAACGCCATCGATGAAACAATCAAACTTGCCGCGAGGAAAAGATTTTTTGCTGTACTCATTGCAAAATGTTTTTTTTCGAATCCGTGAATTGTCGTTTTCATTATATTCCAATTTTAAGTTATTAAAGTCCTTTGGCCTTTCTGCTATCTAATTGATTGCTCAACCAATAGGTCAAAAAACCCAGGAGGATATTTCCGAAACCCACTATAATTTCAAAGGTGCTGTTGATAAATGCATAGACAATCATCCAAAGGGATAAAGTAATAAATATCAGCTGAAAAAAAGGGAACAGCGGACTTTTATATCTGCCGTCTTGCGTTTTTTTGTTCTGGTATCGTAGTTTGAACACCCCGACCACCGTAGCCATAGAGGATATGGTCAACAGAATGCCACAATAAATCAATATTTGCTCAAAGGTTCCGGTCAGGATCAATAGGGTACTTATGGCAAATTGTAGCCACAAAGCCCGTCGTGGTATATTGTCTTTTTGGATTTCAAAGTAATTCCAAAACCTGTAGTCTTCGGCAATGCTCGACGTGACCCGCGAACCGACCCAGACCATGGCGCTGATGCCCGATATCAGTAAAAGTGAAATGGCCAATCCGAATAATTTCCCGTAATCTTCCCCGATCATTTCGTTCATCGCGAGGGTTCCGACATTCAATTGTCCCTGTAACTCGGGAATCGGCACGTGTTTCAAAAAAACATATTGAAGCAGTGTATAAAGAACCGTTACCAGCAAGGTGCCGCCTATCAACGCTATGGGCAGGGACTTTTTGGGATTTTTAAATTCCTCGGTGATGTAGGCGGCGGCGTTCCATCCGGTATAGGAATAGCTCACATAAATAAGGGCAATGGCAAAGGCCGGTGAAATCAGATTGGAATAATCGGGATTTTTCAAAAACCCCGAGTTGTCAAAGGATGGCTCCAGCCATATACCGATAAAGATAAGTGCAACTATTGTAGCGATTTTCAGAAAAGTGCTGATATTTTGAAACTTTGAACTTACCTCTAAATTTCTGGTGTGAATCAGCGTAATGATGGCCACCAACAAAATACTTGTCCATTTAGGATTCAAATCGAAATACGGGAAATACGCTACAAACGCCATCGCCGATAAGGCGATAGGTGCCGCAAACCCCACGGTGATGGAAATCCACCCCGATAGATATCCGACGAGCGGATGAAACAG
>JBAUIP010000610.1:0-6847 GCA_049683055.1 Pricia sp. | reverse complement strand
CCTGAAAACAGCGGATTATCGGTGTTCGGACGGAAAAGTTTTTAACCGAAACACCCTGTTATGAACGGTTTGCCTAATTTTGTTCAATGAGTGCCGCGAAGCGCCTTTTCGACTTTTATCTCGATGCCAGTATCCACGTTGCGCTGGCTATTTTTGCGTTGGCCAGGGTCACGTCGATTACCTTGAACATTCCTGTCGATTCCCATCTTTGCTGGTTTCTATTTTTTGGCTCGATCAGCTGCTATAATTTCGTCAAATACGGGGTAGAGGCAGAAAAATATATCATGGTCGCCGACCCGCACCAACGGCATATTCAATGGGTCAGTTTCGTCGCGTTGGCCGCAGCGTTTTACCACGGTTATTTTCTTAGTATACAAGTCTATATCGCAGTTGGAGTGCTGGTCGTGTTGACAGGACTATATGCCGTACCCGTACTGCCGAATACCAAGAATCTCAGAAATTTAGGGGGATTGAAAATTTTCGTAGTCGCCCTGGTCTGGGCCGGTGCTACAGTACTATTGCCTGTCATGGCAGTGAAACATCCCTTATCGTGGAATGTGCAAATTGAAGTCGTTCAGCGTTTTTTGTTCGTACTTATTTTGCTGATTCCCTTTGAGGTGCGGGATCTTGCCTATGATAATCCCGATTTGAGAACCCTTCCGCAGCGATTCGGGGTAAATGTCACGAAAATAATGGGGTTTTGCGCCACCCTGCCTTTTTTTTTACTATCCTTTTTGAAAGATAATGTTACTTCCACCGAACTGATGGCGAACGCTATCCTTTTAGCGGTTTTGATGGTAGTAATGGGAACGACGCGACGAAATCAGAATCGCTATTTTGCTACCTTTTGGGTCGAGGCGGTTCCTATTTTTTGGTGGGGACTACTTCTGGCTTTGTCACCGCAGTTCTGAATTGAGCCGTTTCTTCATTTCGGATTTATCATCCTCGGAAAGGCGATGTAGATTGACTTTCTTGCACAAAGTCGTAAGCTTAGTGTTGCGATCGGTGTAGGCTGCACATGTTTCACAAACCTCAAGGTGAGCCCGTAGTTCGGCAATTTCAGCATCCGTGGCTTCCTCGTATTGTGCTTTGTTGCAAAGTATGGCGGCTTTATCACAAGAAATCATTGTCAGTGGTTTAGTGGTACCCGTTTTTTTCAAGGCAACCCATCAGGGAGGTGCGCGCCCTATGAATCATCACCCAAAGGTTAGACGGGGTAATATCCAATTCATTACAGATGGCCTCGGTTCCCATATCCTTAATGGTCTTCATGGTAAACACCTTGGCCTGTTTTTCAGGTAATTTGGCTATACACGTTTGTATGGCCTGCCCCAATTCTTGGTTTTCGATAGTATCGTTCTCGAACGAGCTGTGGGCATTGCCGACCTGTTCTTCGAGCCAATCGCCCCGGGGGTCGGTATTCGAAGGATAATCCATACGCACTTCGGCCCTTCCTTTTTTAGAGTTGATCCTGCGATAATGGTCGATTACCTTCCGCTTAAGGATGGCAATAAGCCAAGTACGTTCGGCAGCTTCGCCTTTAAAATTCTTCGCCGATTTGAGTCCCGCTAAAAAGGTTTCCTGAACTAGATCCTTGACGATTTCGGCGTCATTGATCCGCCCAATGGCATAGTTGAAAAGATAATCCGCGTAGTCGTCGATCCATCGGTCCGGATTCAGTTTTGTTGGCGCCATAACTTTACCATTGATGTCAAAAATAGGGGATTTTAGTGCGTGGACGGTCAAATCTAGTTGATTTTATCATAGTTTTGTTTGCCCATCGTACCAGTTTCTTAAAATTGATTATGAAGTATATCGGACTATCCGTAGTATGGCTCTTTTGCTGTTTGGGCCACGCCCAAAGTACGGAGCTAGCTATCACAGAATTTTCACAAAAGGATGAAAATACCGGGACATTGATCGATGTCAGAACTCCCACGGAGTATGAGGCCGGCTTTTTAGAGAATGCGCTGAACATCGATTGGTTCGAGAGCGGTTTCGTGGAAAAGGTCGAAGCGCTCGATATTTCTAAGGATGAACCAATATATCTCTATTGCAAAAAGGGTGGTCGAAGTACAAAGGCGGCCCAGGTATTGGATTCATTGGGATATCAAAAAGTGGTCAATCTGATTGGGGGATATGACGCTTATCTTTCAAAAAAGGAATAATTTGTTGGGTAATCTTCTAGTCCATTTGTTTAGGGGTTTGAGGCGCCAACGAAACTAACCGTCCTGATATTGGATGCCGGACTCATAACAGTTTATCCGCCACTTCTTGCCAATTATCAACACGTTCGAAGGTGTTCGTGTTGATGTTGTGGGGGGATGTAAAAAGAAGGCTTCGCCCATCGAAATTCTCTAGGTTGTAGCTGCGGTCGTCGATGAGGATGTCCCCTTTCAAAATATGTTTATGCCCGCATAGGATGCGCCTTTGCCACGGGATAAACGGAAAATGCTCGTCAAGCCATTCCGCTTTTTCCTCAAGGGAATTCGGAAACTGCATAGCTGCCGAAGCAATGTATACCTCGTATTTTTCGTTGAGTTCTTTCAGCACCTCATGGCTATCGGCGATGGGCTTCAGGTCACGGAAAAATCCACGGTTGCGGGCGTGGTTGCGTACACTGTCCTGCCGTTCTTCGGGAACCATGCGCCACACTTCACTGCCCATACAGGTCTCATGGTCAAGACATTCATCATAATCTTTGTTATATATCTCGATATGGGCGCCATAGGTATCCGCCATAACTTCGTCCATATCCACAAAAAGGGTTTTCATATTATTTTTTTTCGAACATAGTAAATATAGAAGAGAAGAAAAAGGATTGGGCAATACTTATAAGTAACTTAATCGCATGGGATTTCAGATCCGGCCCGGGAGGAAACAAAAAGAGGGCGTCCCCACGCCCTCTTTCCTTGTTAAAAAACTTACTTTAAATAACCTTTTTAACCTACTTATGAGTAGTAAAAGTAGTACAATAAAGTCGAATTACATAGTCTAATTCGTATTTTTTTTGACTCAATTGTTGTATTTTCTGTCAGATTTTAGTTTGTCAACAAACCCGCCCTTTCGAGCAAGGCTTCGACCTTGGGTTCGGCTCCCCTGAATCGTTTGTAAAGCACCATGGGGTCTTCGGTGCCACCTTGCGATAGCACGTTCTCCTTGAATTTTCTGGCGATTTTCGGGTCGAAGATGCCGTTGGCCTTGAAATAGGCAAAAGCGTCGGCATCGAGCACCTCGGCCCATTTGTAGCTATAATATCCGGAGGAATATCCGCCTTGGAAGATGTGGGCGAAAGCGGTGCTCATACAGGTTTCCGGAGTCTCAGGATAGAGCTGTGTGTTTTTGAAGGTTTCCGTTTCGTGGAGTTTGACTTCAGCAATTTCGGAAGGGTCTGCGCCGTGCCATGCCATGTCCAACAGTCCGAAACTCAACTGGCGTAGGGTCTGCATGCCTTCCTGAAACTTGGAAGAGGCCTTTATTTTTTGGATAAGTTCCATGGGAATCCGCTCCCAGGTCTCATAGTGGGACGCGAAAAGTTCGAGCGCTTCTTTTTCGTAGCACCAGTTCTCCATCACTTGGCTGGGCAGTTCCACAAAATCCCAATACACCGAGGTGCCCGAAAGACTCGGATAGGTGGTGTCGGCCAGCATACCATGCAATCCGTGCCCGAATTCATGGAACAGGGTGGTCACCTCATTGAACGTCAAAAGGGATGGTTTTTTGGATGTACTCCGGGTAAAATTACAGACGTTGGAGATATGCGGACGCACGTTTTCCCCGTTTCGTCTGTACTGCGGTTTGTAGGAAGTCATCCAAGCCCCGCCCCGTTTTCCCTTACGCGGATGGAAGTCCGCGTAAAACAGGGAGATGAAATTACCATTTTCGTCATAGACTTGATAGGTTTTGACCTCCTCGTGGTATTTGTCCACGTCGGATACTTCCTGGAATCGGAGCCCGAACAGTTTCTCGGCTACCTGAAAAACGCCGTCGATGACGTTTTCAAGTTTGAAATACGGTTTTAACTGTTCGTCGTCGAGGTCGAAGAGTTTCTGCTTGAGTTTTTCGGAGTAATAGCTGCCGTCCCATTTTTCGAGCCGGTCGATTTTGTCCAGTTCTTGGGCGAATTGTTCCAGTTGTCGGAATTCCCGCTGCGCGGCAGGTTTGGCCTTTTCAAGGAGTTCGTTTAGGAATTCCTGCACCTTTTCGGGGGTTTTGGCCATTCGTTCTTCGAGTACAAAGTGGGCATGGGTCCCGTAGCCCAACAATTTGGCCCGTTCGTGGCGCAAGTTGGCGATTTTCAGTACGTTTTCGCGGTTGTCAAGTTCATCGCCATGAAATCCTTTGCTACCGAATGCAAGGGACAATTCTTTGCGCAGCTCCCTGTTTTTGGCATACTTCATAAAAGGAATATAGCTGGGGTAATCCAAGGTGACCAGCCATCCTTCTTTATCTTTGGCTACGGCCAATTGCGCGGCCGCTTCCTTTTCGCCTTCCGGTAATCCATCGACATCGGATGCGTCCTTCAGGTGCATTTCGTATTTGTTGGTCTCGGCCAAAATGTTCTCGCCGAACTTTAATTTGAGTTGGGAAAGTTCCGCATCGATTTCCCGGAGGCGTTTCTTTTTATCCTCGGGAAGGTTCGCTCCATTGCGGCTGAAACTCTTGTATTTCTTGTCCAATAAGGTTCGCTGTTCCGTGGAAAGATTTAAGGAATTCTTCTGCTCATAAATGGATTTAATCCTTTTGAACAACTCCACGTTCAAGGTAATATCGTTGCTGAATTCAGAGAGTAGGGGAGATACTTCCTGCGCGATTTTCTGGATTTCCTCGTTGGTCTCGGCGGAGTTCAGGTTAAAGAAAACGCTGGTGACCCGGTCAAGCTGCTGTCCTGAAAATTCAAGGGCCTCGACGGTGTTTTCGAAGGTCGGGTCATCGGGATTGTCGGTAATGGTGTCGATTTCGGCCCGGGCATCTTCAATAGCCTGTAAAATGGCGGGCTTGAAATGCTCGTTTTTTATTTGAGAGAACGGGGCGGTGTCGAATTGTGATGAAAGGGGATTCATTTTTGAGTTCGGAGTTTAGAGTTATGGGTTATAGGCTCAGAGTTTTGTGTTTTCGGTTCAGGGCTTTGGGCTCGAAGTTATAGTTGGAGGATTTTAGTTCAGAACTGTGGCTTCGGGAACAGGCGATTGGATTATCATTAATTAAACAAGTTCACAGGTGTAGTAGTCTGAGGTTGAGTGGATCATTCAAGGTTCATAATTCGTTATCGCCTTCTGATCGGCGCCCGCCTTTTACATTCTTTCAATTGGCGCCTAGAGTAGACTACAACGGTTTTCTAGTCGTTTTTACTGTTTATTTTTTTCGCTCCTTCGATAACTTTCTCTTTCAAACTTTCTTTGTAAGCGATAATTTTTTCCAATACTGCGGCATCGGAGCTTCCGATAATCTGTACGGCCAAAATACCCGCGTTTTTAGCTCCGTTCAAGGCGACAGTCGCTACGGGAACCCCACCGGGCATTTGTAAAATGGACAGAACGGAATCCCACCCGTCAATGGAGTTGCTGCTCTTGACGGGAACGCCTATTACGGGCAAGGGAGTCAAAGATGCCACCATGCCCGGGAGGTGTGCCGCTCCGCCGGCCCCGGCGATGATGACGGAATATCCATTTTTGTGGGCGTTCTTCCCAAACTCGAACAGTTTTTCGGGCGTGCGGTGGGCGGAAACGATGTCGACGTCGACTTTAATGTCGAATTCCGTCAAAATGTCGATGGCATCTTGCATGACGGGTAGGTCACTGGTGCTTCCCATTACGATAGCTATTTTGTTCATTGCTTTTCTAATTTCTCTTCGGGATTTCTTTTTTTATAATCTCTATTTCGAAATCACCTGAATCGTTTCCTTCACCTGCTGTGCGATACTTCTTGCTTTGGCAATATCCTTATTAACAATGGTTACATGGCCCATCTTGCGAAACGGGCGGTTCTGCTTTTTGCCGTAGATGTGGGGAGTGACGCCTTCCATCCCTAGAACATCCTCTATGTTTTTATAGACCACATCACCGGTATGCCCTTCGGCGCCGACCAGATTGACCATAATGCCGGCTACCTTACTTTCCGTGGCGCCCAAGGGCAGGTTTAGAATCGCCCGAAGGTGCTGTTCGAACTGATTGGTGTAGCTGGCCTCGATACTATAATGGCCGCTGTTATGGGGGCGGGGTGCTACCTCATTGACCAAGATTTTATCGTTCTGGGTTTGGAAGAGTTCTACGGCTAAAAGTCCCACGTGTTGAATGTTTTTCGATACCTTGAGGGCTGTTTCCTGCGCTTTTTGGGCGATGCGGTCGTCGATTCGAGCGGGACAAATCACGTATTCCACCTGATTGGCCTCAGGGTGGAACTCCATCTCGACGACGGGGTAGGTCTTGACCTCCCCGCTGGCACTACGGGCTACGATGACGGCAAGTTCGTTTTTGAAATCCACTAGTTCTTCGGTAATGCATTCCCCTGCGGGCAGGTCTTGCAAATCTTCCAACTTTCGAACGACCTTGACGCCCTGACCGTCATATCCAAAGCGGGCGGCTTTCCAAATAAACGGAAATTGCATCCCGCCGTTGGCGACGCTATCCTCTATCTCGCTCTTGTAGGCGAAACGCTGAAAATCGGCGGTCGGTATCCCCTTGTCCACGTAAAACAGTTTCTGTTGGGCCTTGTCCTGAATGGTTCGCAAGGCCTTCGTGGGCGGGTATACAGGGAGGCCTTCATCCTCCAGCTTTTCCAGCGCATCGACGTTGACGTTCTCGATTTCGATGGTCAGCAGGTCGACCTGTTTGCCCAGATTATAAAC
>JBAUIP010000609.1:0-2164 GCA_049683055.1 Pricia sp. | reverse complement strand
TTGTTGATTGTCAAACTTAACCATAGCCAAACTCAGTTCCGTTATGGTCCTTTGAATGGGGTTGATGAAGATATTATTTTAATTGAGGGGTTCAGAGGGGAGAATTTTCAAGACCTGCCTACTCTTTTAAATCTTCTGGATAGTATCCAGGTGGTTGTTAAAGAAAAGTACCAGAAGCCACGAATCATTAACAGCATTGGCCATGCGGTTATTACATCCAATCAAGCTATTCGAAACACTGGATACCCATCTCATGACCAGGACGTTTTAAAAACAAAGTTCACAGAAACCGAATTTAAGGAACCACCACTTAACCTGGTTGGTCGTGCTATGGAACTTTTTGATCGCATTGACTCAAATCAGTGGGTAAGTTTTGGTTTTTATGCAAACAGTTTATATTTAAATAAAAGAGGCATGAATGCTTATGTGCCCGCTAGTTCGAGCCTAGATAACCTGATAACAAAGGCAACAGTCATTGGTGAGCCAAGCCAAAACCAGATCAAGTGGTTTTTCGCTGGAAACTCCATCCATTTGGACCAGAGTTTATTCAAAGTTAACCCTAATAAGCCCAAAAATGACTCATAAGCTTGAGAGCCAGGTTAGGGTCAGATGATAGTCAGATAAGAGTCAGGTGAGAGTCGCGTGAGAGTCAACTAAGGGAAGGGGCGAATCGTTTGTCTCAGTCCCCAAAAAGGGGTTTTGCTTGTCATTACAGCCTAAAAATATCCTAAAAAGGTAAATTCCCTTGAGAGTCAATAAAAAGGGCTTGAGTAGGATTTTTTTTAGGACGAAAAACGGCAGAAATTGGGGGTCTTTGGCTGTTGGGACAGGCTTGCGCGCATTTTACCAAGCTGTTTTAAAATGCGCGCGAAAGGTTTTTACGTTTTTAGGAAAAAAGTTTTTTTTTCGTTTTCAAGGAAAAACACGTGCCAAAAGATGAAACTTATGAAAAGCGTTGTATTTATATAAGTACAATTATTAGCGACTTATTGTTAAACGGTTTCATCTTTTATTCGCATCAGGCATTTCTTGAGAGTCATATGATAGTCATATGATGACCAATTGATAGTCGGTCGAGAGTCGGTTGGAGTCGTCACATACGCTGGTTCGAATCCAAGCACGCTTATTTTTTAAATAAAACTCGAGTTTTATTTAAAGTTAGAAAGGAAATGTCCCCGGGTATCAACAGTGCGGAAGTTATTTTTAATCAATTTAAGTCTCACATTAAATAATTCTTTAACTATTTCGTATTTTATAAACAAGGTATCATTATGTTTGAAAACATCGTTCATATAAGCCTTTAAAGGCAGGCAGCGAACAAGGATCCGTTTACGTCGCGTTTAGAGCAGGGGCAGAAAATCTTCAAGAAGCTCATTCGGGCGAGGCCTATTTTCTAACCGTTGGACTAGGTAAACGTAAAGAAAGTCTCGAGGACGAGTGAAAGGGGTTTCAAGATTTATTGGTAAACGTATTTACCGTTTTACGAGCCAAGTTTTTAATTGACGGCATAGTTGCCAGCATAGAAATGTACGGAAAAAACAATGATCGAAAAAACACCAAGGCCTTGAGACCCCGCGCTCACGTGGTTATTTATACATATAACAACTTTTTAGGGTTTCCAAAGGCTGAAGTTGAGATGTTGTTTAGCGAACTAGGCTTTGATTATAAAATGGATTTTCTAAAAACGCCAAAACACATCGCAAAAGCGTCTTGTTATACAGTGAAATCAGCTAAACAAACTGTTTTAAGAAACACCTGTCAGCATTTTTACGGAACAGGGCCAGCGCATGTTTTGATTAATAATCACCTGGAGGATAACCCCGTTTTTTCAGCCAATGTAGTTTAAAGATAAACTACCGCCTTGTCAAATCGAAGTCGGGGGTTTGCTTTCCCTGTTCCGCAGCTTTTTACATCGTAAGCGTAAAAAATGAAACGTTTCGAAGAGCCGAAGTGTGTAGGCTCAGCTTATGTCTGAGAGCAGTGTAATTAACCTGTTAAATTTAAACGGTAAAAATTGTTTGTATATGTAGAAATACCAATGGTTCGAAGCTTCGCACCGTATTTGTGTTAAGAATTGTGAATTTGGTTAATTTTTTTATATTCAAACCAGCTTTAAACAGACTTTACTAACAACAGAGATTAAAATTTTACGTTGTTTTTTGTG
>JBAUIP010000608.1:0-4831 GCA_049683055.1 Pricia sp. | reverse complement strand
CGATTTAGACATCATATCGCACATTGAATTCCCATTATTTCGTAGTCCGCTTGAACGATTCATCCTAAAACCATCCCAACTTCATTTGATCTCGTTCAAAAAATCCTATTTTTGGGCAAAATTCAGGGAGTTGCAACAGTTGAGATACATCCTTTTACTAATTTTTAGTACCACAGTCGGCTTTTCCCAGGGGGAAAAAGGAAATTCGATAAAAGAGGGAAGCGCTTCTGCAAAAGAGGAAAGAAATCAGTCGAAGGAGGCGGGAAATTTGCCAAAAGAAGGAACTGCTACCGCAGCGTCGGACACCACCGCCCGCAAGCAGATCAATATCGTTTACGGAGCGAATTTCACCAAGGATGAAGCCAATTTTCCAGGGGCATCCATCTTCAGTGAGGACGGCCGACAGGTGCAGTTCGAGCATCAAGGGGCGGACCTATGGTGCGATATCGCAGTGTACTACCAACAGGAAAACAGGCTACGTGCCGTGGGAAATGTGCGGTTGCAACAGGGGGATTCCGTCGAACTGACCAGCGGCAAAATCAATTACGATGGGGAAACACGATTGGCCAAGGCGTATGAAAATGTTTTGTTGGAAAACAATACTACGACCCTTCGCACCGACACACTATATTTTGACCGGGAAAAACAGGAATCATACTACCAGGATTCCGGTACCATTATCGACTCCACCAACACCCTGACCAGCGAAATCGGACGCTATTTTATGGAGCTTAAAAAGCTTCAATTTCTTGATAGCGTACATATCGACAACCCCGATTATATTGTGGATTCCAAGCGGCTGGATTACTACGAAACCTCCAAAAATGCCTATATGTACGGACCCACGACCATCACGGGCGACACCTATAAATTCTATTTTGAACGAGGGTTTTACGATACCAAAATTGAGAGCGGATACGGTATCAAAAATACCCGAATCGACTACAACAACCGTATTGTTGAGGGCGACAGCGTCTATTTTGATAAAGCGACGGAATTCGCCTCCGCCACCAATAATATTACCGTGACGGACACGGTCAATGATGGGGTCATCCGCGCGCACTATGCGGAAGTTTTTAAGGCGAAAGATTCCGTTTTTGCTACCAAAAGGGCCGTTTCCATCAGTTTGGTAGAGCAAGATTCGCTTTACATGCACGGTGACACATTGATGGTAACCGGAAAGCCTGAAAACCGGATTATCAAAGCCTTTCGGAACGCAAAATTCTATAAGACCGACCTCAGCGGCAAATGCGATTCCATCCACACGGAAGAGAAAACAGGCATCACCCAATTGATAAAAAATCCAGTGATCTGGAACGGCGAGAACCAGATGACGGGCGACAGCATACACCTATTATCGGACACCAAGACCGAAAAGCTCGATTCGCTGAAAGTACTCGAAAATGCCTTTATCATATCCCTCGATAGTGTGAGCATGACCGGTTACAATCAGGCCAAGGGCAAGGACCTGTTCGGTAAATTTGTGGAAAACGAACTTAATAATGTCGATCTGGTCAAGAACACCGAGGTCATCTACTATATGTACAACGATGACGACGAACTGATCGGCATTGACAAGACCATCTGCAGTAAAATCAATATCACCTTTGCCAACAATGATATAGAGGACCTGACCTTTTTCACCGATCCCGACGGGGACATCTTTCCGGAAAAGGAACTCCCCCCAGAGAGCAGGAAGCTCAAAGGCTTTATCTGGCGGGGCGATGAACGGATTCTGACCAAGGACGATATTTTCGATGAAGACGACAATAATATCGAATTGCCCATCATACGCGGTATTGAGAACCCCATCGATATCGATGCGGAGGAAGAACAGCGGACGCAGAATGCCGGGGATCCAGTGAACAAAATTCCTATTCTGCAACCTTTGCCCGGTGGTAATGAAAATTCCAATCCCAAACCCCAAATTCCAAAGCCGGGAGAACGGCCGAAACTGAAAAAAGTTATATCCAGTTCTGGGAACGGGCTGAACTGAAAAATTACCTTGGGTTCGGGGACAAACTGAACCGAACGAAGGGACCGGGGAGACTGCGGGACGAACAGAAAAGTAGAACCTAGCGAAATCTACCCCCGCTGTCGGCCTATGTCTGCCCGTGCCTACCTAAGCCTTCCTATCCCCACCAATACAAATATTAACAAGAAAATTCTTATTAGTTGAGATTCTTTTGAAAAACGATTTCCTTATATACCAGGCACAAACGACCCCGCACCCCTTGGCGATGGAAATATCGCATGCCAAGGGCTGCTATATCTATGACACCGATGGGCGGGCACATCTGGATTTCGTAGCGGGGGTATCCGCTTGCGGCTTGGGACATTGTCATCCGCAAGTGGTCGAGGCAGTGCAGAAACAGGCCGAAAACTACATGCACGTCATGGTCTATGGGGAATACGTACAAAAACCGGCGGTAGAATACGTAAAACTGCTCGCTTCCCTCCTACCCGAATCACTGGAGACCACCTATATGGTCAATTCCGGCACTGAGGCCATTGAAGGAGCCCTGAAACTAGCGCGCCGGGCTACTGGAAGAACCCAAATCATCGCAGCGCACAACGCCTATCACGGCAATACCATGGGCAGTTTGAGCCTAATGGATTACGAGGAACGGAAGGCACCCTTTAGACCTTTGGTTCCCGATGTGTCCTTTATCCGTTTTAATAAGGAGTCCGATTTGGTGCGGATTACCGAGAAAACGGCCGCGGTCATACTGGAGACCATTCAGGGCGGTGCGGGCTTTATCCTTCCGACAAACGGCTACCTCAAAAAAATCCGACAGCGCTGCGATCAGACCGGTACGCTGCTGATTTTGGATGAGATACAGCCCGGCTTCGGCCGTACCGGCAAGCTTTTTGGATTTGAGCATTTTGATTGCACGCCCGATATTCTAGTGATGGGCAAGGGCATGGCATCGGGACTTCCGGTCGGGGCCTTTACCGCATCCCGGCAGCTGATGGCCACATTACAGGATGCCCCAAAATTGGGCCATATCACCACTTTTGGCGGAAATCCCGTTATAGCGGCCGCTTCTTTGGCGACATTACGGGAAATCACCGAAACGGAGCTCATCCCCCAAACCCTGGAAAAGGAAAAATTGTTCCGAAAATTACTACGGCATTCATTGATCGAGGAGGTCCGTGGTAAGGGTCTGATGTTGGCCATCCTCCTAAAAAATCCAGAAATCGTAAACCATTTGATACTCACCTGCGCCAAAAAAGGACTCATTCTCTTTTGGCTTTTGTTCGAACCCAAAGCGGTACGGATATCCCCCCCACTTACCATCTCCACGGCAGAAATCGAGGATGGTTGCGGCACGATTCTTGAAGTTTTAACGGAGTACGGACAATAAAGTTGTTAACTAATTTGTTAATAATCCATACCGTATCACGACCAAAAGATAGCTCCAAAAGGCTACTTTTAAATCCATAGTTGAAGAACTCGCCTTACATTTTCCTCGGAAAATAAGGACTAAAGCAGGGTTCGTAACCAAAACCATCCTATGGCACAAGCATCCAACGAAAGGCCCGACCGAACCATCGACAAGTTCGAATCGATGCTCAAGACCGACGATATCTATTTCTTCGATGCGGAAGATTTTGAGGATATCATTCACCATTACCTGAACAACGGAAAAATTGCCCTGGCCAAAAAGGCCATCAAAATCGGGCTGCAGCAGCATCCGGCCTCTACCGAACTCAAATTGTTGGACGTAGAAGTGCTCGTCTTCGAAAACCACCTCGACCGGGCCGAAGAAAGTCTGGATGCCCTTCAGATTTTGGACGGTAATAATGAGGAAATCTTCATCCAACGGGCCAATATCTACTCCAAAAAAGACAATCACGAAGCTGCGATAGCCCTGTTGAACGAGGCCTTGGGCCTTTCCGAAAACAGTTTTGACATCCATTCGCTTCTGGGGATGGAATATCTTTTTATGGACGATTTTAAGCTCGCGAAAGAGAGTTTTATGAAATGTGTCACATTTGACGAGCAAGATTATTCTTCCTTATATAATGTAGTCTATTGCTTCGAATTTTTGGAGGATTATGACGGCGCCATCTACTACCTGAACGACTATTTGGACCGGAACCCCTACTGTGAGGTCGCTTGGCACCAATTGGGGAAACAGTACTACTTAAAGAAAATGTATCCGGAAGCATTGACCGCCTATGATTTTGCGATAATTTCCGACGATACTTTTATCGGCGCCTATTTCGAGAAGGGAAAAGTGCTCGAAAAAATGGGAAAATACAACGAGGCCATCGAGAATTACGAGACAACGATTCAGATGGAAGATCCCACCTCCCATGCCTATCTGCGTATCGGAAAATGCCACGAAAAGCTCCAGAACGATGAGATGGCCAAGTATTATTACTACCATACCGTACACGAAGACCCGTTGCTGGACAAAGGATGGTTGGCGATTACGGATTTTTACTTCCGTAGGAAAAACTTTCAAAAGGCACTGTATTACATCAACAAGGCACTGAATATCGACGGGGAAAATCCGCATTACTGGAAAAAATGCGCCTCAATCAGCGAGGCTTTGGGAAAATACGATCAAGCGGACTTTGCCTACAAACAGGCGGTCGAACTTGGCAACTACGAACTCTCGACCTGGATGGGCTGGGCCGATGTCGCCCTGGAAAACAAGGATATTCCCGGGGCTGTACATATTTTATCACAGGGACAGGAATTTTATCCGGAAAGTGCCGCATTACGGTTCAAGATGGCGGGTTTTCTGCTGGAAATCAACGACTTGATCAATGCCAGAATCAGTTTGATCGATGCGTTGAAACTCGACTTCAAAAAACT
>JBAUIP010000607.1:0-1592 GCA_049683055.1 Pricia sp. | reverse complement strand
GGAATCTTCGCCATCGGCTATACCATTGGTACGGGCAGCGTAACCTCGATGATCGTTGCGGGCAGCACCTATGGCATGCAGTTGCTGTGGGTTCTGCTGTTGAGCTGTATTTTCTCCGGTATCCTTATGTACGTTTACGGTAATTACGCGTTGATCTCGGGGGAAACGGCCTTGTTCGCCTTCAAAAAACACCTCAAATGGGGCAAACTCATCGGCATCCTCATTATCATTGGAATCGCCTTTGGTCAGTGGAACTCGTTGATGGGTATTATGGGGATTTCCGCCAACATCATTTATGAGATATTCGCGATTTATTTTCCGCAGATAGTCCCGTATAAATATGAAACCGTCATCGGTATTGCAGTAGTCGTAACGGCCATCTTCTACGCACTACTTTTGGTGGGCAAATACACTTTTTTCGAAAAGATCCTGGTCATTTTTGTGACCATTATGGGCCTATCCTTTTTGATATCGCTCTTTATGGTGTATCCCCTACCCTCCGAAGTTTTAGAGGGACTCGTTCCCACCATTCCCGATGTGCCGGGCGGCAAAATGTTAGTGGCCGCTTTCGTAGGAACTACGATGGCATCTGCCACCTTTCTATCCCGCCCGCTGTTCGTAAAGGGCAAAGGTTGGACGATAAAGGACCGGAATAAACAAAAAAAGGATGCCATAGTAGCCGCTATATTAGTGTTTATGATAAGCGGCGCCGTAATGGCGGTGGCCAGCGGGGCCCTTTTTCATCAAGGAAAACCGGTGACCCAGGTATTGGATATGGTCAACACGTTGGAGCCCGTAGCAGGCAAGTTCGCCCTGACCCTCTTCTTTTTCGGGACCTTGAGTGCCGGCTTATCCTCCATCTTTCCCATTTTACTGATTGCCCCCATTTTAATCGCGGATTATCAGTCCGGGGAGTTAGATACCAGTTCCAAACAATTTAAACGAATTACGGCGTTTGCCTGTTTGTTCGCATTGATAGTTCCGGTGTTTGGCTCCAATCCGATCGAGATGCAGATTGTGTCCCAGATTTTCAATGTTTTCGTTTTGCCACTTGTTATAATCGGGATATTGTTTTTGATCAACAATAAGAATTTAATGAAGGAGTATAAAACCAGTATTTGGATCAATATCGGCCTGGCACTTGCCTTGATATTTTCCTGTGTTATTTCCTACAATGGGGTGGTGGCACTGTTGGATTTCTTTTAGAGAAGGATTACAGCATTTAGTGTCACCTGTGATGGAATCAGGAATCACTCAGTTGTGGATCATTCAAACAAAATCATTTTATTGTACTCTGTCAAATACCAACTAGGTGCAAATAAAAAGAGGTCTATGAAAATTAATTCATAAACCTCTGATAGTCAGGTCGGGGTGGCAGGATTCGAACCTGCGGCCTCCTGCTCCCAAAGCAGGCGCGATAACCGGGCTACGCTACACCCCGAAAAATAGATTCCGAAAGGAAAATTCAAAATTCCAAATCCGGAAAAAAGTTGAATTTTCAATATGATGCGGAGAGACCGGGACTCGAACCCGGGCGACACTTGCGCGTCGACAGATTCGCAATCTGCTCCGTTACCACTCCGGCACCTCTC
>JBAUIP010000606.1:0-6358 GCA_049683055.1 Pricia sp. | reverse complement strand
ATAATCTCACATTTTTACATGCACCTGTTCATTTTACTTTCATTGAAGTTGACCCTCAACCTATTCTTCAAATTTCAAGACCGATCGGTAAATCGGTATAAATTCCGTTTTCCGGATATCTACGAAGGAAGATTGTTCGCTAAAATCTGGAGTTTGGTCTTTGTTCAGATCGACCAAAAATGGGGCGTTCTTGTAGATGGGCCTGAAATAGAAATTCATCTCCTTGGCCTTTTCGATTCTTGAAAAATAGCGCAGGCCGATTTCCCAAGGCATCCCTTTATAAAATTCGTCGGCAACCAAGGCACCGTTCGTAAAACCCATGGCGGTATCGCCAACATAATCGATTTTCAGGATAACGTCGTTCAGAGCTTCGGTAATTACCCCGTCCATAGAAACGAGAAGTCGCTTGTCGTTGACCTCAGAGGTCTTGAACGGAATTGTAACTTCCTTCAGCTGAACCATATATCTGGAAAATACCTTGTCTTTTTGTCCTTTTGAAACAGCCCCATGGTCGATTGCGGGTTTCGAAGCTATCTTTGGATATATGGATATTTGAAAATTAGGGGCTCCTTTGGATAGGAATTCCAATCCATTTTTGCCTTGTAGAACCTCGGCATCGGAAAAAATCAGATGTTTCTCTAACCCGATATCCACCATCCACGATTTTAGGGCCAGGTCTTTATCCACTACCAAAACTTTTAGGGTTCGGTCTTTGCTTTCGATACTGAATTCAGAGTTACCGCTTTCCGCACAATGTACGAACCAAGTATTCCCATCATCTTTGATGGTCGCCCCCGAAGAATTCTTAATTTTGAATCCTTCGGTCTTTGTGAACGAAAATTCCGGGCGTACTCCTTCGGGGGCAAAAAAGACAACGTACGGATTTTCTGGGTCGTCGGATTTTGTCAGCACCTGCGCCGTGGCATAGTTTAAAAGGATGCCTCCCAAATCGAGATGGAACGGGAAAATAGCATTTTCGCCGCTTTTTAGATTAAAGCCTCCCTCAGCGGGAACTGATAGCTCTCCGCCAGAGGTTTTTACCCGGATCTGTATGTTTTTCTTGTCCTCGGTGACCGCATGGTCTTGAAAATTATTTAGAAAAAGAAAGCCCGAATCTCCTGTATGCCGAACGGCATACCGGAGGGTTTCGGTATCGTCGGGCACTATTTCGGCATTGGTCTCGGGCAAAACCGTGGTCATGGGCGCCAAGGTCTCCTCAAAAGCATTTAAAAAAGAGTGGATAATCTTTAATCGGTGGAAAGACGCCTTGGTGTGTCCGAATTCACCAATCGGAGCTTGAAAATCATAAGATATTTTCGTGGCGCCGACGGCCTCGTCATTGAAAAAATGATGCTCGCCCCTGGGTGTCGAACCACCGTGGTACATATAGTATCCGATACCATTCGCGCCACTGCCCAGACACCTATTGATAAGGGCGTCTACGCTTTCGGGCAGCACGACGGGCCGCCGGTCGTAGGTCGCCATGATGCCCGGGCCCAGTTCGGCGGCAAATGCAGGATAGCGTTCCGAATCATAGCGCACAGGGGAATAATCAGGGGTTTTATGCATATCCTTATACAAAAAGAACGGCGACAACTCCCTCTGACCCGTCCAAGTAGGATATGCGTATGCGGCAGTGACGGGCAAAGACTCATTTGGGATGATGGCTGCTTGCCCCCAACCTGTAGCCGTATACAATGGTGTTTCGATACCGGCCTTCTGTGCCAGTGATTTCAGAAGTTTCATGTGGTCGTTACCCAAATCTGCATAGGGATTTTCTTTTTCAGAAACCCCGACTCCCTTTTGGGTGACGGACTTGTCACGTTCCGAGGCGGTGTAATCATAAGGTTGACCCGGATAGGTAAGGCCCCAAGGTGCGGCAGACTGTTGGTATTCGTTTTCCAACTGGGTCGCGATGATGGGGCCGCCATCCTTGAAATATAATCCCTCGAGTTGCTCTCCGATTCTGTTATACAGGCGTTCTACATAAAGGAGGTACTTGGGGTCATTAGATCGAATGGACAAAGGTTTGGCCAAAAGCCAATCGGGAAGTGCCCCATTGCGTATCTCACCGTGCCCGAACGGGCCAATACGGATGATGACCGGCATGCCGTAAGCCGCACATAGCTCAACAAACTTTCTCACGTTCCGGTTTCCGCTAAAATTGAACTGGCCCTCATCTTCTTCGTGCATAATCCAAAACACGTAGGTGGCAATCATATTGATTCCGCCCGCCTTCATTTTTTGTATGGCCTCTTCCCAATAGACCTCGGGATACCTAGAAAAATGGATTTCACCGGTTATCGGAATGATTGGTTTACCATTTTGCGAGAGGTAATAGTTGTTGACCGAGATAGTTTCCCCTTGGTCGTTTGTGCCTCCCAAATCCGGGCCTGAATTAATTTGTTTTTCGGGGACGTCAATATCTATGGTATAGATTTGTACCGATTCGTTCTGTTGAGCGTAATTCGATACCCAACAAAATATGCTCGCCAAGATCAAAGGCCAGTAGCTTTTAGTATTTCTGTTTTTCATTTTCTTGGCGGATATATAAAACATATACTTCTAGCGCTTTAGATTTGATTTAGGATTGGATATTCGTGACTTCACATCAAAAAAGATTGCGGACTTCCTCGACGCTCAAGCTTATCTTTGGATCGAAAGCTACACTTGCAGTATATTTTTCCAAACTGTAAAGCAGCTGCTGCGCCTCCAATCGGTTTTCTAGATCGGTATGTAAATCGATTCCGGAAACCAGTAGCTTTCCTTTCCCGATTCTGGCCTCGAAAATCAAGGCCGTTCTGCGGTTTTCGAACCAGTCGTCGATGACCCGCACTATTGGTCTAAGTTCGGGCGAGAAATCGTCAAGAATGATAGCATTGGAATGCGACATAGCATCCCACCACTGCCAGTTAGAATGATATTCCGTGGGGAAATCGGCCAGCGCCGGATGTTCAGGGTCACAAAGGATGCCTAAAGTATGCGGTTTTTGTCCATTGGTCCACGAGGTGTTCCAAAAAATACTGGAAAAACCAATACCGATATCGCCGCCCATTTCAGGAGCAATATCGCCCTTCGAGATGTTCAGTAACACTCTCCCGCCATTTTCAAGATAACGGACCGTAGCCTGATCTAATCTTTGCACAATTCTAAGGTCATGGGGTTTATTGATGGGGGTTTTTTGGGAAGGATAAACCCAAATGTCCCAGCTATTTTTATTTTCCCCGACGTGTACGGTCAAGGTCAGCTTTTGGGCCTTTTCGGCTTTCTTCAAATCCACCGAAATGGTTCCTAGATGGATGCCATTACCTATGGGGATGGTTTTGGTGGACAATTCTCCCTGGGCAAAATTTTCGCCGTCCGCATCGGTAAGTTCCCATTTTGGGATAACAGCGTCTAAAGGCTCTTCCCCGAAATGGGCCACTTCTACCGAAGCCTCAAAGGTATCACTGTTCAAGAACGTGCGCCTTTCCATTCGGGCCAAAGGCACGGTCTCGCTACAGAATTCGCTGTATTCCTCCGGGGAAACGTATCCCTTTTCTTCCCAAAAGGCATCCAAGACACCGATCAGCGCTGTACCCTGACCGGGAAAATCGTGCAAGTCAAGCAACTGAAATCCTGCCATATCCTTGGTGCGCAAAGCAGCTTCTATATCGGCCTTATAACATAGTGTCTGCAATTTGCCTGAAGCCAACATCAGGCTATCTGCCAAGTGGCCCATGTGGTTTTCTTCTAAGGTCTCTTTGAAAATCTCGAAATTCTTAGGTGTGGTTACGCCTGTATATTTCGACATTTCCTCAAAATTCGGATACACGCACCACTGTCCCATTTCATGGCTGACGTAGGGCATGGGCATTTTAGCGATTAATTCGGAATAATCGAACACAGTCTGTGGCGGCTCGGCGTTGATGACGCTCTTCAGGTTTTGGTTCCACTGTTGGATGCGCGGGCCGGAGTGGTCATAAAAATCCATGTTGTCGAGATAGGGCCATCCCGCACCGCTAGTATAGACCCGGCGGTCGTCAAAAACCTTCATATGATCGACGAATTCGGTGAGGTATTCCTTATGGTTATCTCCGGAAGGCTCGTTGCCATAGGCCATCATCACAAAAGAGGGATGGTTGCCATAGGTCGCTATAATATCCTCGGCCTCTTTGTAAATCCAACTATCAATTGGTTTTCCGTCGCCGATTTCGGCCCAGGCAGAGGCCTCGGCCTGTAGGTACACACCCAGCTCATCGGCTGCTTGAAAAGCAGCTTCGGGCGGACACCAGGAATGGAAACGCATGTGGTTCAACCCGTGGTTCTGTATGGTTTTCAGGATGCGTTTCCACTCCTCCACTTCGGTCGGAGGGTAGCCCGTCAAAGGAAAGATAGCGCATTCCAGAGTACCCCTTAGAAATACCGGGCGACCGTTGATGGTGAACTGCTTGCCTTTAGCCCTAAAATCACGCATCCCGAAAACAATTTCTTTTTCGTGGGTTCCCTTTTCAGATTCCAACTTAAGCTGCATCGTGTAACGATTGGGATTGAACTCATCCCACAGCAAAGGATTTTCTCCCATAAAATAGGCCACCTCGAATTGGCCGACGGAATCAATTTGTAATTCCTTGGTTATGGTTTTGAGACTTCCAGAGTCGTCTTTTTCTGCATTCCCATTGGAAACTGTTGCCGACAAAGTAAGCTTGGCCTTCTCGGTCTGCCCCGTAATGTTCCTTACAGAGCCCTTGACCAAAACCTTTCTTTGAGATACATCAGGGTAGAGCTGCACAGTTTCGATATTTACCGGAGCCATCGCCCTCAAGGCAATATCTCCGACAAGGCCATTCCAGTTGGTCTGGGTATTGTCGGACACGCTGTGCGCATCGACCCCGGGGTCGATATCCTTTACCCGGTTATCGATTCGCAGGGTTAGGGTATGTTTTCCAGGGGAGAGGTATTCCGCCAAATCATACTCTTGGGGCGTTCCGAGCGTATTTTTCATTCCCACTTTTTGGCCATCGACCCATAGGGTGGTTTCCCAATGGGCGCGTTCTAGATGCAGGCCAATAGCTTTACCTTTCCAATTTTCGGGAATATCTACCTTCTTTTGGTACCAAGCCGGACCGGTGTACACCTTATCTGGACTCAGCCAAAACGAAATCTTAACATTGCCCGGTTGCCGGTACTTTTTGTATTTCTCGCTCGTGTACCAGAGGCTGTCGTTCCACATGCTACCGGTCCAATGGGTATCAACGGTGATATCGTTTCCCATTCCATTTTCGGCCATGGAGCCCGGCAGCGCAATGGTATCGGATAGATCTCGCTCAAACCATTTTTCGGATATGCCTTTATCCAGCGAATCGATTTGAAACTGCCATTTTCCGGAGAGGTCGATTTCATTGGTCTTGTCATCACCGCAGGAGAATACTACGGCCGCTAATATGAAAACCATCGTAACATTGGAAAAAAAGCGTCTAGAAAGTATCATAAGCCTAAAAATTATTTCTGTTCAATACTTGTTTCATTTCAAGGCAAAGTATGCCTCAAAAATAGCATCGGCGACGAGCTGGTGCCCCTTTTGGTTCACATGGTTATTCTGCGCCATAAAGGCAGTTAAAGGTTCGGTTACGGCCAATTTTCGAAATAGGGAGTAGCTGTCGACCAGACCGACGCCGTAATCCTTTGCCAGCTGTCGGATTTGTTCGCTGTGTTTTGCCAAATCTGTTTCTCTTGAGGCGATATCCTCCCTAAGATCGGGCGTGGGTGTCATAAGAACTACCTTTGTCCCGTATTCCAAGGCCTCCTTAATCATCTTTTCCCAAGCCGCCTTTGCCCTTTTCAGTCCGATACTACGGTCGTTGAGTGCATAATCGATAAAAAGTACGTCGGGCCTGTGGTTGAGCACCTCTTCTTTAAAGCGTTCAGCCCCTTGTTCCGATTGCTCTCCCCCGATGGATGTGGTAATCGTGTTCACCACGGAATAGGGATAATGGTCGTTCACTTTTTCCAAGGTCCGATAGGGATAGGAACTCTGCCGGTCGGTTACCCCTTGAGTCATATATCCCGTAGGAACGGAATGGCCGTGAAAAACCAAGTTGATCATACGGTTGTCGGGCCACTTTTTTCTAAGTTCCGTATTTAGCGTATCCAAATAGGATGCTCTGTCCGCGGCTTGTTGCGCATAAGTTGGACAGAAAGCCAGCAAAGTCAAGAGAAGAATTGCCGACTTTTTTAACAATACTGTATCTGTTTCTTTCATTTCATCATTCTTAATAGCATCTTTCCGGTGTCAATTCAACTGTTTTAGGTCCGATTCGGGCAGACGGCCCATCAACTTGATCGAAGCGCACGAAGGTCTTGACATTATCCTTTTTCC
>JBAUIP010000605.1:0-1689 GCA_049683055.1 Pricia sp. | reverse complement strand
CCTTAACGCAATGGCTTCCTTGATTTCTTCATCATTTATGATACGACCTTTGACCATGTCGACCAAGAACATTTTGCCCGGTTCCAATCGACCGTGCAATTGCACATTCTCAGGTGCAATATCGACCACTCCGGTCTCCGAAGACATTATGACATAGCCATCCTTAGTTACTGAATATCGCGAAGGTCGAAGGCCATTACGGTCTAAAAGCGCCCCGATATAATTTCCGTCGGTAAATGGGATGGAAGCGGGACCGTCCCAAGGCTCCATCATACAAGAATGAAACTCATAAAAGGCGCGTTTGGCTTCGGACATATACGGATTCTTTTCCCATGCCTCGGGCACTAATATCATCATCACCTCTGGCAACGAACGGCCCGTCATCAGTAACAGTTCAACTACCATATCCATGGTGGCGGAATCTGATTTACCGGGAAGTATGATGGGCAGAATGTTTTTTATCTCATCGCCGAACCATTCGCTTTTCATCAATTCTTCGCGAGATCGCATGCGCGACACATTTCCCCGTAACGTATTGATTTCCCCATTATGGCACATGTACCGGAACGGTTGGGCCAAATCCCAAGTCGGAAAAGTGTTGGTCGAAAACCTTTGGTGCACCAAAGATAGGCGGGTCACCACGCGCGGGTCCATCAGGTCTTCGTAGTAGAGGCTGATATCCTTAGGCATCAACAGGCCTTTAAAGATTATAATTTTTGTAGAGAGGCTCGGTACATAGAAGAATTTACTTTCCGAAAGTTTTGATGCGATAACCAGATGTTCGGTTACCTTTCTGGCAATAAATAGCTTTAGATTGAAGTCAAATTCCTCTTGCTCCTCATTCTTCTTGGCGATAAAAATCTGTTTAACGAACGGTTCGGTCTCCATGGCAATTCGCCCCGGAATGGAACGGTTGACCGGCACATCACGCCACCCAATCAGTCGCAACCCCTGCTTTTCGATGTTTTTTTCAAAAAGGTCGACACAAAACCGGCGTTGATTTTCTTTCTGGGGGAGAAAGACGTTACTTACTGCATATTGACTGGGTTCCGGAAGTTCGAAATCGCAAACCGCCTGAAAAAAATCATGGGGAATATCAATCAGGATACCCGCTCCGTCTCCGGTTTTACCATCTGCGCTCACCGCACCCCGATGCTCTAGTTTATGGAGTATCTCAAGTGCCTTATGAATTATATCGTTGGATTTTTTTCCCTTTAGGCTACAAATAAATCCTGCGCCACAATTATCATGCTCGAATTCGGGAAGGTATAAACCTTGTTTTTGTAGTGTCATTTGGTAGTGTTGATTGTTGAAAGTCATCAAAAATATCGATTTTGATGCGATTATCTCAGTGTTTTGAGCTTATGAGCGTATTAATCCCACGTTTTGAAATAAAAGCTTAATAATATCTAAATTCGAAAATTGAAGGTCCTTTCTTTATCAGATCGACAACTCGAGATACCTTAAGCGAACCGAGTAGTCCAAATAGGGGGTAGGTAGTAGAATTATGCTTTGACTTTGCATTAAACCCCTAATTTACCTATGGGTTCAGTGTCAAATTCTGAAAAGCTGAAATTGTACCCCCTTTTTAAAGGGGGGGTAAAGGTATCATAGAAGTTTTACTCTTTTATAATACTACGCGAAATCACAATTTTTTGAATTTCAGAGGTACCCTCATAGATTTGGGTA
>JBAUIP010000604.1:0-3188 GCA_049683055.1 Pricia sp. | reverse complement strand
GGAAAACACCGTAGTTATACCTCCCAAATCGGGAACTTCATTTGAACTAAAAAAAGGTCAGTACCTGAAGGTCATTTGCCCGGAGGGGGAACAGGTGGCCGATCTGGTAGCTTATAATGCCCTAGACACAAGGGAATTTTTGTCGAACGGCAAGACCTTAGATTACGAACAGACCGTTGAACTCACAAAACACAATACGTTATGGAGCAATATGAGCCATCCGATGCTCAACATTGTAGAGGATACCTGTGGAATCAATGACTTCCTTCTTTCTCCCTGCTGTAAAATGACCATGAAAATCTTCTACGATATCGAAGGGGAAGTCCCTACTTGTCACGACAATCTTTACCAAGCGTTACAGAAATATGGTATCGAAAAGTGGTCGATTCCTACGGCCTTCAATATATTTATGAACGTTCCGATAGATGCAAATGGAGATTTTGATGTGTGCCCTCCGACCGCCGTGGCGGGGGATTATATTGTTTTCTTGGCCAAGATGGACATGGTTATAGGTTTGACCGCTTGTTCGGCAGGCTCGTCCAATAACTTCAGTTTTAAGCCGATAGCTTATTCCATTTCCGAAAAATAAAATATAAACCGATGTTGGTTGGCGCAATATCGTTTGAAAACGGTCGGCCTTGCGAATTCTTAATGGTTGTATTTCGTCATTAGGTCCCGAAATTTCCGTAAATCCTTCGACGTACGGTCATTGGGTTCTTCCACAATCCTGAACGCAATGTGGTTTTTAATAAGAAAAGTAGCAATGTCATCTAATTTCCCTAGTTTTTCTTTAATCTCTATTTTCGCCATATTTCTGAAATCTAATCCTGGTCCATTCCATCTTCGATAAGTGCCATTCGCGCCAAAAGATAGCATACCGTTGATTCGGCCCCTTGGTCCAGATTGACGTTATCGAATTCCAGACCGTCATAGCAGCCTCCGGTACAGTTGTTGTAAATGATTTCTTCGTTGGGGTTATCCCCCATAAACCAGTCGAAAGCCCGTTCCATTTTGTCCTCATATCCCTTACCGGGAAATATTTTATCAAACCTTTTCAAGGCTAGAATAGTGTAGGCAACATCTATGGGCTGTTCGCCACCCCTGAATTTTCCGCCGGACCGATCACCAATGTTCAGCCGCTCACGGTTCGATATGACCCGGATAGCACCGTCGGGGAAAGTTTTTGATATCAGAAATCGGAAAGTTTCTTGGGCAACTGTTCTATACTTGCCGTCCAAAGTCAAGACATAGGCCATCAACAAGGCTTCGGGTATTGCGGCATTCGCATAGGTAAGGTATTTTTCGTACCAGTACCAATCATCCGTTTTCTCGGACCGATAGGCTTGTACAAGGCGGTCGGCCATAGTACGGAGATGGGCGTTGACCTGTTCGGCACCTTGACCGGTGGTGTAATAGTATAGACCTTTAATTGCAAACGCTACTGCCCTTGGCGATTGAATTTCGCATATCCTAACCAATAATTCGCCGAACAGTTCGTGTGCGCCTTCCGCGATACGTTCACAACTGGCGGGTAAGCAGCTCGAGGTCGAAACCAGGTATCCGATAGCCCAAACCGCTCTTCCAAAAGAATCCTCTAGATTCTCTTTGTAGTTTTCTTCGGTAAAACGTAGGTCACTTCCCACGTAATTGAAGAACAAACCATTGTTCCTAATACACTTTTGTACGAAACCAAAATAGATACGGATTAATTTTAAATCAGTCGTGTCACCGGTCAGGGAATAGTGTTGGCACACCGCGATGAGGGCGCGCGCGTTGTCGTCTACCGTATATCCGCTTTCGATATCGGGTCTGTTATATCGGGAAAACTGAACGATACCTGCATCGGTAGTCATTCCCCTGAGATGTGACATTTTAATAGGCGGTCTACGATGTTTCAGCACAATAGGTAACTTGGCATGTTTAACGAAAAATTTAGCATGGGCCAAAGCGGAGTTCTCCCACGCCGAGGTAGCTGTTTTTTGAAGACCTTTTTTCGCCATTTTCTTCCTAGCAGATCGATTCCCCAAAAGTTCCAGCACCAGCTTTTCGAGCTGTGCCGAATCGCCGAAATCGAAAAACTTTCCCGCACCATCGCCCAGCACCTCTTCGGCATGCGGAATAGGAGTGGAAACTACCGGACAGCCGCACCCGAGCGCATATGAGAATGTACCGCTTACCGCTTGGTCCGGGTTCTTTGAGGTGAAAAGGTAGATATCGGTTAGCTGCAAGTATTCTAAGAGCTCTTCCAGAGGCAGAAAGCGGTCCACGAAACGGACATTGTTGCCAAGCTCCAATTCATCGACAATGTTTTCCAAAGCGGAACGATAGGCCTCCCCCTGTTTCTCCACCAGTTCCGGATGGGTCTTCCCCAAAATGAGGAACATAATGTTTGGATATCGGGCAACGATTCCAGGTAGGGCATGCAGGGTAGTCTCGATACTTTTATCGGGACCCATCAATCCGAACGTTGAAAGTACCATTTTACCGTCCAGACCGTATTTCTCTTTTAAAGATGCCTTTTCCCGATGTGAAATCAAGTGCGTACCATGGGGAATGACCCTAACATCGGTTTCCTTTAACCCATAGTCATAGTAAAGGATATCTGCGGAGGCCTGGGTCATGACAATGGCTCCCTGACAACGTTCGAGCATACCTCGAACCTTTGACCGCATATCAGGATCAGGTTGCGGCAGTACGGTATGGAGCACCATGACTACCGGACAATCCAAATTTTCCAGAAGTCCAATAAAAGCACCTTCATTATTTGAAAAAAATCCGAATTCGTGTTGAACTACGACCAAATCGATGTCATTATCGGTAGCTATTCGATTGCTGAGCATGGAATACTGCAATTCGCTACTCGTATCCAACGCATTTCCGATGTTTTTCGGGTAATCGTATTTTTTGGATTTCGTCTCTAGGGGAACGATTTCTATATCGACCGAGTTCCCGAACTTTTGTTCAAGTGCCGATATTAGGTCTTGGGAATAGGTGGCAATCCCACACTCTCGTGGTGGATACGAGGTCATAAAAACAACCTTTAAACTTTCTTTGGAAGCACTATTTCGAAGGTCGGAAAATTCTTTGGGAAAATCCCGAAATAGTTTTTGACGCCTTTTTGTTGGATATGCAACCGGCATGTTCAATGCGTTCTTCATTATTTGATATTGTTGGGATTAGGACAGGTC
>JBAUIP010000603.1:0-3576 GCA_049683055.1 Pricia sp. | reverse complement strand
TTCAAGAAATGGATATGGGGCCTGATTTTTATGATCTGGATATCGATAGCCCTCGGATTTTTGGCGGATACCCGTCCCCTACTCGGCGGGTTGGTCGGCTATGAAATGAACGATTTTTTACAGGATTATACCGGCAAGGTCGGTGTATTGTTGCTTTTACTATTCGGATTGACCTTTATTCTCGTCCGCCTCTTTGAGTTTACTCCCGATGGGATGGCCCGTTTTTTTCGGACCAAGTCCGCTTCATTGGCCTCGGATTTTCGTGGGATTCCCGGCAAGGGGGAATCAGGTAGCGCGGGTTCGGGCTCTACCGGTTCTACCAACTCTGGTTCGTCCAACTCCAGCGGCGATATTTCATTAAACACCGAAAAGGACGCTCCCATTAGCATCGACACCTACACCCATAAAAAGGACATCCCTTCCCTAAAAACCGAAAAGGCCCCCACCGATGATTTCGAGGTTACCGTTCCCAAGGATGAGGAGACCGAACTGGCCATGGAGGTCGGCAAAATCGTAGAGGAAAAAGAGGAAACGGACAATAAAGCGGACAAGCTGGTGGCAGATTTCGGGGAATTCGACCCGACCCTCGAACTGGGCAACTACAAGTTCCCTACTATGGACTTGCTCGACCCGCACGGCGTTACCGGAGGCATCACCATCAACCAGGAAGAGCTGGAGGGCAACAAGAACAAAATCGTCGAGACCCTCAAGAACTACAAAATTGGAATTGCCCAGATAAAAGCCACGATTGGCCCGACGGTGACGCTCTACGAAATCGTACCTGAAGCTGGGGTGCGGATTTCCAAAATCAAGAACCTGGAAGACGATATTGCCCTGTCTCTGGCGGCGCTCGGTATCCGAATCATCGCGCCCATCCCCGGAAAAGGAACCATTGGTATCGAGGTGCCCAATAAAAACGCGACTATCGTATCGATGCGCTCGGTCATCGCCTCCAGCAAGTTCCAAAAAGCGGAAATGCAGCTTCCCATCGCTTTTGGGAAGACCATCAGCAACGAGACTTTTGTGGTCGATCTTGCCAAAATGCCGCACATGCTTATGGCGGGTGCGACCGGACAGGGTAAATCCGTCGGGCTTAATGCGGTATTGACTTCGCTACTCTATAAAAAGCATCCCGCGGAGGTCAAATTCATCCTTGTAGATCCCAAAAAGGTGGAATTGACCCTGTACAATAAAATTGAACGCCACTTTTTGGCCAAACTGCCCGGTTCCGAAGACGCGATTATAACGGACAATACGAAGGTCATCAATACCCTGAACTCCCTCTGTATCGAAATGGACGACCGCTACGAGCTGCTCAAAACGGCTATGGTCCGTAATATCAAGGAGTACAACACGAAATTCAAGGCACGGAAACTGAATCCCAACGACGGACATAAATTCCTGCCTTACATCGTACTGGTCATCGACGAGTTCGCCGACCTGATTATGACGGCCGGCAAGGAGGTCGAGACTCCCATCGCCCGTTTGGCACAGTTGGCTCGGGCCATCGGCATCCACTTGATTATTGCGACACAGCGGCCGTCGGTCAACGTGATTACCGGTATCATCAAGGCGAACTTCCCAGCACGGATTGCCTTCCGGGTTACCTCGAAAATCGATTCCCGCACCATTTTGGACAGTCAGGGCGCCGACCAGCTCATAGGACGGGGTGATATGCTGTACACCCAGGGGAACGATGTTACCCGCATCCAGTGTGCCTTTGTGGATACTCCTGAAGTGGCCAAGATTACGGAGTATATCGGATCCCAACGCGCTTATCCCCAGGCCCATGAACTCCCAGAGTATTCCGGGGAGGATTCTGGCACAAACCTTGATTATGATATTGCGGATCGGGATGCACTGTTCCAAGAAGCCGCCGAAGTTATCGTAACGGCCCAACAAGGTTCGGCATCCCTTATCCAAAGAAAATTGAAACTGGGCTACAATCGGGCCGGTCGTATCGTCGACCAGCTCGAGGCCGCGGGAATCGTAGGACCCTTTGAAGGCAGCAAAGCCAGACAAGTGCTGGTACCCGATTTAGCGGCACTCGACCAGTTGCTGAGCAATGAATCCGGGTGAGGTTGATACATTTGCGGGAGTGCGATGAAATGTAGGACGGTGCATCCTAAAACAAAATCATAATCTTATCCAATTAATCCAAAGAACTAAATTGAAATTGTAAAAAAATGAGAAAACTATTTTTTGTATTGAGTATCCTAGTGCTATCCGCCCCGGCGGCGACTGCCCAGAATTCGGATGAGGCCAAAGCCTTTTTGGAAGAGGTGTACAACAAAACCAAGGGCTACGAAAATATTGTAATCGATTTTAAGTACGTGCTGAACAATACCGAAGCGGGCATCAATCAAGAGACCCGGGGCACGGTCACCCTCGAGGGCGAAAAATATGTTGGCGACCTGTTCGGGGCCACCCAAATCTATGACGGTTCGAAAGTCTACACTATCGTTCCCGAGAACCAAGAGGTGACGATAGAGGACAAATCCGAGGATGAAGATGCCCTATCGCCGGAGAAAATGCTGAACTTCTACCGCGACGGGTACAGCTTTGAAATGGATATCCTACAAAACATTGACGGGAGAAAAATCCAATTTGTCAAATTGACCCCGATCGACACGAATTCCGAAACGGAGTCCATTTTGTTGGGCGTTGATGCGGAAACCAAGCACATCTACAAGGTCATCGAAAAAGGTGAAAATGGCACGACCACTACGATTACCGTTAATTCTTTCAAAACCGACCAGTCCCTCTCCGAAACCTTGTTTACTTTTGATCAGCAAAAGTACGAAGACGAAGGGTACTATGTTATTGAAAATTAGGTTGTTGAGCTGTGTGGGTGCTGGATCATTAGGTAATTGAAATTCGTCTTAAGCCATCTTATGATTTCGTAAATCCCGTAATCTGGAAATTCAACGAACTAAGAACCATAATAGTAGTAACCTAGTAACCCAATAAGAATTTTCTCTTGAGAACCCTTGATCGGTATATTTTATCACGATTCCTGTACAACTTCTTCAGTTCGTTCGTGATACTCATGTTCATTTTTATCTTTCAGACCATCTGGCTTTTTATCGACGATTTCGCCGGTAAGGGCCTGGATATGGCCATCATTGGCAAATTCTTTTTCTATATGATGCCGAGTTTGACCGAAAAAGTGCTGCCCTTGACCGTACTGCTCGCCTCCATCCTCACCTTTGGCACCTTCGCCGAAAATTATGAGTTCGCGGCGATGAAAGCCTCCGGCATTTCTTTGCAGCGCTCTATGCTTCCGTTAATCGTATTCATGGTGATTCTGGGCGGGGTAACTTTCTATTTTGCCAACAACGTCATTCCCGCATCCGAACAGAAAATCTATAATATGAGGCGGAATATCGCCAAGGTCAAACCTGCGGCGGCCATTGAAAAGGGGGTTTTCAGCGATTTCGAGGGGATGAGCATTAAGGTGGACGATAAATATGGCGAAAAGGACCGGTTTCTGGAGGATGTTATCATCCATCAAAAAACGGCGGCCAATGTCAATAGTACCGTCATCAAGGCGAAAACAGGCGAACTGATCAGTAG
>JBAUIP010000602.1:0-9614 GCA_049683055.1 Pricia sp. | reverse complement strand
TTGTAGACCATGTCGTGATTGCCCCAGATCATGTGTAGCCGACGTTCTAAATGGAATTTCCGCAAAAGTCCGTAAACATTCTTGTGCGCCTCGAAAATGGACTCGAAGTGAATGTTCTCCCACAGTTCGTCACCGTCGCCCAGTTCGCAATATTGGAATCCGTTTTTGTAGTAAAAGTGGAGCGCATGGTAGTAAATATTCCGATTATTGGCGAAATCATCGGCAAAACTGTTGTCGCCCCGATGGCAATCGCTAAAGAAAATAAATTTCGAAGTATCGTCGAAAGGCAGCGTCTTGGCATTCTTGTAGGCGCGCGATAGTCGGAAGTTCGAGGACATTTTTTTGGGATGCTTATCGGATTACGGGTGGACTAAGTTACTGAACTCATCGTGACTTTTTCTTTTGTAACTTTACATATTGTTATCGGGATATAAAGGAATGGAAGCAAAGACCGAAAAGGACTCCCCGTTGGTGCAGCTCATCAGTTTTGAGAAACTGTTGCGGCGTTATGATGATATGGCCCAAAGTGAGGATGCCTATTTGGCAAAAAAAGCGGAACGGATACTCAAGGCCGCGGCCGAACAGCCGGAGTTGCGCGAGGGTTTTGCCGATATCGCGCTTTTGGAAAGATATAAGGATACCATACACATCGTACTTCATGATGTCTTTTCAGAGGTGCTTACCGATAACGAAATCAAGACCGCATCGCTTCCCTTCGATGATATTATCTTCAACGCATCGGCCCGTTTTCAAAAAATATTGGACAATGCCGGGAAGGACGATTTCGTTCCCCAAATGCGCAACCTACCGGAAGACCAGATGTATATTGTGGCATCCACGGTCATTCTAAGCTACCATTATGGTTTTAATGTTGATTTCAAAAGGCCGTTGTTCTACGACATCCCCGATGCGAACGGGGTAATGCGGCACTACCGTATTCTTTATAACGCCGATTTTATAGATATCCTTCCCACTGAAAAATCCAAGGAACTCACCCCGGCCGACGTCGAGGAGCTGATGGATAATTTCAACGATATCGAGCTTTGGAAAGAAAAAATACCCCCCCATAGTTTTATTGCCAAGGGTTTTGTCATATCAAATATGTTCGATGTGACCGTGGAACATTCCATATCCGAAATAAAATCCAGCCTGATTGCCAACGAGAACACCAGGAACGAGGATTTTATATCCCATTTTCAGGAGACCTTCAAGTCATTTTTCAACATGCCTTCCATAAGGGCGGGCTTTGTCAGTTATGGATATAAAGATGACCGATTTGAACAGGTCTACGGCTCCGGGGTAGAAAGTTTTTTGCTGGGGCCCGAAGATTCAGTACCCTGCCACGAGGCGCTTTGCTCAAGTTCCTATCAAAAACTGCTGAAAGATAACGAATATCTGGCCATATCGGATGTCGACCGGATGTACGAGAAAACCAAAGGATTGCAACCCTTTAAAAATCTAAGAAAACAGGGAATCAAAAGCGCCATTTTAGCCCCTATTGCCGATAACGGTAAATTGTTGGGCATCTTGGAATTGGCCTCAACGGAGCCTAACGCCTTGAATAGCGTCAACGCCAACAAATTAGTCGATGTGATGCCGTATATCGTAACGGCTGTTACCAGAACCAAGGCAGAACGTGAAAATCGTATCGATGCCATTATACAGAACGAATGTACCTCGGTGCACGAATCGGTATACTGGCGGTTCCAGGAAGAGGCGGAGCGTTTTATCAAAGACCAGCTCGAGGGCGGGCAGCCGGCGTTCAAGGAAATTGTTTTTCGGGATGTCTATCCGCTCTATGGCCAGATCGATATCAGAAATTCGTCCCAGGCCAGAAACCTGGCCGTTCAGCGCGACCTGATGATACAGCTCGCCGAAGTGAACAACATACTGATGGTCGCTTGGGAAAAGGGAAAGCTTCCTATTTATGAGGAATTGATGTTCAGGGTGAACGACCATATTGACGATATCAAAAACAGCCTTCAAACCAACAGTGAGCAGTCTATTTTCAATTTCGTAACGAAAGATATCACACCGGTGTTGGAGCACCTCAAAAAATCAAATCAAGATTTTGAAAATTTGGTGACCTCCTACGAAGCTTCCATCGATATGGGCACAAACTCCTATTACGATCACCGAAGAAACTACGACGAAAGCGTTATGCTGGTCAACAAAACACTGGCCTCTCTCATCGATAGAAAACAGCAAACGGCCCAGGCCATGTTCCCACATTATTTCGAAAGGTACAAGACCGATGGGGTCGAGCACAATATGTATATCGGTAACTCCATCGTCGATGACGATAGTTTCGACCCGATTTACCTGAAAAACCTGAGATTATGGCAACTACAGGTCATGTGCGAGATGGAGAATGCCCACTACAAACTGAAACCCCACCTACAGGTTCCCCTTGACGTGGCTTCCCTTGTTTTGGTCTACAACACTTCATTGTCCATACGCTTTCGGATGGATGAAAAGCGGTTCGATGTCGACGGCACTTACAACGCACGCTACGAGGTTATTAAGAAGCGCATCGACAAATCGCGACTCAAGGGTACCGCCGAGCGGCTCACCCAACCCGGCAAAATGGTCATCGTCTATTCACAAAAGAAAGACGAGCGGGAATATCTTCGCTATATAAAATTCCTGAAATCAAAAGGGTACTTCACCGGTAAGGTCGAAATTGTCGAACTACAGGGGGTGCAGGGCGTTTCGGGACTTAAGGCCATCCGCGCCGATATTCTCTATAAAACTGCTGACGACGAGGCCTCTGAAAAAACTTACACCTACGACGACCTGATGGCAGAACTTGAGAGTTGAAAAGGGATAAAGTAGATCGCTGAACCTGTTTTGGAATTTGCTCTAGAGCTTATATTTGAACTTGCTCTCGCGCTTACACTTGTTTTTGAATTTGCACCTGCCCTTGCTCTTCAACTTCTCATAACTTGCTCTTGAGCTTGAACTTGCACTTTGACCTATCAGGTCGGCAGCTCGATAATCCGCTCCGGCCCGTAAAACTTGAGCGCCACAAAGAAGGCAATGACCGAGAGTACCATTCCGATCATAAAAATCGTGTAGGTCCAGCGTAGCAGCGCATATTTTCGGTTCAATACCACCCCGAGATAATAAAGGTCCTTACTCATGGTATTGTAAACGTAAGCTTGATCCTTGATCATTTCCTGAATGGCCCATTCGTAGTCTTCGACGCTCATTTTATGGAAGTTGCCGAAGAAAATCAGGTTGACCTTCTTCTGCTTGACATCCTCTTTATCGAACTCGCCGCTGGTTACGTTGGGTCGGGTCGCGATGACCGACATGATCATTGAAGCGATGCTGAACAATACGAAAATAGCTGCCGGGTAAATCAGATAGTCGTTGGAGGGATTGTCTAGTTTCGGCAGCAGGTTCGACAGTACCAATGAAATGATAATGGCATTGACCGAAAGCAGAATGTTCGCTTTGGTATCGGCGATATCGCTCAATTTCAAGTGGTTGCGCATCGAGACCCGGTACATGGTCTGAATGGCGCGCTCGGGACTGTTATCTTTGTATTTGTTCTTCAGCTGGGCCTTCATATCCTCCCGCTTGGCCCTTTTTTCGATTTTTTTCTTGGCCTTGACGAGGCTTTGCAGGTTTTCATCCTTTTCTTCCTGCCATTCATCCTGTGCATACTGGGTGTAGAAACGGTGCTCGCTACGGAACATATCGATGTTCATCTCCCGCCATTCGTTCGGAGTGTATTCCGCAATCCCCAGTTTGGAGAGTTCTTCGCGGAGCAGTTCGGAAGTCTCCACAAAACTGTCGGAGCCCAGATGCGACGAATCCGCGTCGCGCATAATTTCTTCCTTAAGGGTTTCGGGCTCGAAATGGCGTTTTGTGGCCATAATCAGCCCTTTGATGTCGTTGATAACCTCCGTTTCGCAGTCCTGTTCCTTCAAAAATTCCTCCGCAATCTTGCAGCTCGCCTTCTCGTGGTCTTCATGGCCTTTGGTATATCCGGTATCGTGAAGCCAGGCGGCCAAGGTAAGTTTGCCCTTTTCCGAATCGCTCAAAAGGTAATGGTCAAACAATTCTTTAGTACTTTTGACGACCCTTTGGGTGTGCCGAAGATTGTGGTACAGGTAGTTTGGATCCAATTCATTGGATAACAGTTCCGTAACAAAATCCTCGGTCTTTTCGATGAGATCGGACATACAACGCGTTTAGTCTTAACTTAGAAGGTCACAAATTACGAAAATTCTTGCCCTGACAGAATGATGAAACGAAAACTATTTGCGATCACTATTTTAATATTGGTTTTTACGGGATGCGCCACCTACAAGTCCAAATACGTCGAGAACGCCGTCAAGACCGATACCCCCAATGAGAAGGAGGTCTTGCATACCTTTTATCTGATAGGGGATGCTGGACTCTCGCCCATGGGAGGCATGAACAAGGCCCTTGAAATCTTTGAGGCAAAGTTGGATGCGGCCGACCCCAACAGCACCGCCATATTTCTTGGCGACAACATCTATCCCGCCGGGCTACCCGACCCCAAAGATTCTACCGAGGCCTATTTCAAGGCCAAAAACGACCTCGACGCACAGATAAAAACCTTGGAAAAGTTTAAGGGAAAATCCTTCTTCATTCCCGGCAACCACGACTGGTACACCGAGGGATTGGTGGGCCTCAAGCGCGAGCAGGAATACGTTCAGGAGGCTCTGGACAGCGAGGATGTCTTTTTTCCCCAAGATGGCTGCCCCATCAAGACCATCGAGGTCAACGATGACATCGCAATCATCGCCCTCGATACGGAGTGGTACCTGACCAATTGGAACAGACGGCCCGATATTAACGAAAATTGCGAGATTAGAAGTCGGAACCGCTTCTGGTTGGAACTCGAAGACGCCATCAAGGACAACCGCCAGCGAACCACCCTCATCGCCATGCACCACCCCATGTATTCCTATGGCCCCCACGGCGGCCAATATACCTTGAAAAGAAATCTTTATCCGAAGGGTAAGATAGGTCCCCTGCCCGGTCTGGGCAGTTTTGTCAACGTGCTGCGCCGAACGGCCGGAGCCTCTACCGAAGATTTACTGAACAAGCGTTACATCGAGCTGAAAAAGCGCCTGATTACTTTGGCGCAGTACTCCGAGAAGGTCATTTTGGCCTCGGGCCACGAACATACCCTGCAATATATCGTAGAAGACAATACCCCCCAGATCGTCAGCGGGTCGGGCGCTAAAAAAGGGGCCACCCGATTGCTGAACGGAAGCCAGTTTTCGACGGGAAGAAGGGGCTATGCCGTTTTAGAGGTTTACACCGACGGATCGTCCCAAGTTGATTTTTACGCCGTCAGCGAGAGTGAAGCGAAAGATGGGGAAGAACGGGACGACGAGTCTTTGGAGGACTTCGAAGATCGGGAGAACTTCGAGAATCGGGAGAATTTTAGAAATCCGGCGAACTCCAAAAGACAGGCAAACCGTGAAAACCAAGACAGCAACAAACTGCCAACCGATGGCGAAAGTCAGGTCAGCCAACAATCCACCAACAACGACCAAGACCCAGCCGACGTCGGCGATTTTATGTTCACGGCCCAAGTATTGCCCCCGGACCGCAGCGTCTACGAAGACCAATACCCTCAAGATTTCCCTCCAACGGTAAAAGCCGGAATCTATTCCAAAAACGACATCCAACGCAGCGGTTTTTTCAAATGGCTCTGGGGCAAGCGCTATCGGAACTATTACGCGACCGAGATTACCGCCCCAACAGTACGGCTGGATACCCTGCTCGGTGGATTGAAACCTCTCTACAAAGGTGGCGGACACCAATCCAAATCCCTCAGATTGGGAGCCAAAGACGGTAGGGAATACGTCATGCGCGCCCTTAAAAAGGATGCCGAACTCTACCTACAGGCCATGGCCTTTCAAGACCAATACGTCATCGGCGATTTCGAGGATACCCTGACCGAAGACCTGCTACTCGATTTCTATACGGGGTCGCATCCGTACGCGCCCCTGGCCATCGGAACCCTATCCGACGCAGTGGGCCTGTACCATACCAATCCCGAACTCTACTACGTACCGAAACAGCCCGCCTTGGAAGACTTTAACGAAAGCTTCGGCGACGAGCTGTACCTGATCGAGGAGCATGCCGGCGATGGCCACGGCAACCTCGAAAGCTTCGGCAAATCCAACGACCTAAAGAGCACCGACAGTATGCTGGAAGACCTTCGAGATGACGAAAAATATGACGTCGATACCCAGCTCTACCTCCGTGCCCGATTGTTCGACATGGCCATTGGCGATTGGGACCGACACGTCGACCAGTGGCGCTGGGCGGAATTCGAGAACGACGACACCGGCAAAATCACCTATCGACCTGTGCCCCGCGACCGTGATATGGCCTTCTCCAAACACGGCGATGGCTTTTTGATGAACCTTGCTACCCGTATCGTTCCCGCCCTGCGCCTAATGGAAGGGTTTAATGAGGATATCCGGAGTGTCAAAGGCTTCAATTCTTCCCCTAAGACCTATGTGCTCGATATGGCTTTGCTGACCGAAACCACTCCCGAAGAATGGCAAGAGCAGGCCCGGTTCATCCATGAGAACCTGACCGAAGACGTCATCGATAGGGCGTTGAAAAAGTTTCCGAAAGCGGTACGGGATAAGACAGTCCGACAAATCAAAGAGACGTTATTGTCGCGATTGGACGATTTGGAGCATACCGCCGAAGAATATTACCGGGTACTGAACAAATACGCCGTGGTGGCAGGTACGGATAAGGATGATTGGTTCGAGATCGACATCCTCAACAACAACGAGACCGAGGTAAAGGTATATCGCAATATCGACGGAAAAAAAGAGAAGTTGTTTTTTCGAAAAAAATTCGACCGGTCCGTGACCAAGGAAATCTGGGTATACGGCCTTGATGATGACGACCGTTTCGAGGTTAAAGGAGACCGTCGCAGCCCCATAAAAACGAGGCTGGTCGGTGGGCACGATGACGACACTTACGATTTTGAGCAAGGAGGAAATATCGCCGTCTACGACCACCGCTCAAGAAAAAGAAACACTTTTGAGAAGCTTAATGGGGCCAAGCTGCGCCTGACCGACGATTACGACACCAACACCTACCTGCCGATGCAGCTGCGTAATTCGGCGAACCAGCTGTTGCCGACCATAGGCTTCAATCCGGACGATGGGGTAAGAATCGGCTTTTCCGATACCTATACCTATAACGGTTTCAGGCAAAATCCCTTCACCCAGCGCCACACCTTGGATGCCTCGTTCTATTTTGCCACCAGCGGTTTCGATTTAGGCTATACCGGCGAATTCGCCCACGTTATCGAAAACTGGAATTTTGAGGGGGCCGCGCGGTTTACAAGTCCCAATTTCAGCATCAACTTTTTCGGTTTCGGTAACGGGAGCGACAATCTCGACAATGACCTGGGTTTCGATTACAACCGGGTGCGTTTGCGCACTTTTAAGTTAGCGCCCTCGCTGGTGCATCGATGGCCATTGGGGGCCAAGTTCAAGACAGGTATATCTTATGAATCCATTAAGGTCGAAGAGACCAGCGACCGCTTTATCAACACGTTCTACGTGCAGAACGGCGAAGAGAGCGACAACGACTTTTTGGGAGTGGATGCCGAATATACCTATACCAATGCTGACAACGAGGCTTTTCCGACCATGGGCATGGGCACCTCGATACAGCTTGGCTACAAGACAAACCTTGAAGACGGAGACAGTTTTGGGTACATCGTCCCTATGTTTTCATTGGACTACAAGCTAATACCCAGTGGTAAACTGGTGATGGCCGCCAAATGGAAGGCCCACTTCAACATCGGCGACGGATATGAATTCTATCAAGCGGCCAGTATCGGGGGCTTCGATGGCCTACGAGGCTTCCGGAACCAACGTTTCACCGGAAAAAAGGCCTACTACCAAAATACGGATATTCGCTATAGCCTACGCGAAATGCGCACGGAATTGCTGCCGGTAACCTTAGGCCTCTACGGCGGATTCGATTACGGAAGGGTGTGGACGCCAGAAGGGAGTTCCGGAGTTTGGCATACCTCGTATGGCGGTGGATTTTTCCTCAACGCAGCGGATATCCTATCGGCAAGGGCCGCCCTATTCCACAGCGAAGACGGGCTGCGGTTTTCCTTCGGGCTCGGGTTTGGGTTTTGATTTGTAAATGTACTGATGTACAAATAATCAAGGGCCAAGGTACTAGTTTCTTGCTCGCAGCGGTTTTAATTATGATAGCTCGATTCAATGGTTCTGCCTTAAGGCAGGTTCTTATGTTTTACGATTTCGGCCCGAACGAAGACTTTAGGAATTTGGTGCTTGTTGGTTGGAATATTATTCCTGAATCGGCATAAAAACCTCCGCCTCCCATTCCAGTTCGTTTCCGCCCATATTGGGGTTGGAATAAAAGATTTCCAAGGGCTTTTTGTCAATAGGGATGTTGTTCTTTTCGGCGTAATCGAGCAAAGCGTACCAAGCCCTGTCGGAAGTGATGTAGTTGCCATTGTAAATTGCCCGAATGGCAGGTTTTTGGGCGATTTGTTTGTAGAAAATTTCCTCTTGTTGCGGTAGGCTGTCCGATTGAAGCACCGGAAAACAGAAATTATAAGAGATGCTGTCGTTCTCCATGTTCCATTGTTCTACCTCCACCAGCGGCCTTCCATCAAGGACGATTGAATTCTTCGCCATGATTCCGCTTAAAAAAGAGTAGTTTTCCATCATTCCCCCGGCTTTTTGCCTTTGGGTAGTTTTTACTTCGATACAGGCGCAATATTTCGCAGGTATTCGGTCTTTGCCGGAAACGCTGACCTTAAAATTATTCAAATGATCTTGTAGTTGTCCGGCAAAGTCTTCCACGGTTTTTTTGGTCCGCTTTTCGAAATCGGTATCCGAAAAGGGAAGGGCCGTTCGAACGGCCAGACTGTGGTCGTCATCGGTAACGTAGGCTTTTACCCGGGAAACGGAATCGTTAACGGATTCGATTTTCCAATGGTAAGTATAGGCGGAGTCATTGAAAGCAACACGGTATTTAAGGTCGGATAGCCCGTCTTGTGTCAAAAAATGGGCACTGTCGAGTCGACTGCCCCAGGCCTTTAAGGACTGATTGATGGTGCCCGGAAGTGCCTTGGTTTTGAATCGGACCACGTAGTCGTGGGGCTTTAGAAAAAGATACCAAGTTAAGCCACCGATGAGAAGAACTCCAAGGGCAAGGCCCCATTTTTTGATCATAATTGTTTCACCTTAATCACACCACATCGACAACTTTCGACCTCTCGATGGTGTTGAACCTGAATTTATTTAGATTTTTGCTCATTGGCGGCCAAATCGTTCCCGGCCATCATGTTCAGCTTATCTACTACAAAGTTCCCGAGGTCACGACCCTGTTCAACTCCGACCTCAATAGCGGCACGGTAATGGATGCCCCCGTACATACGGCTTATCGCCGCTTCGTCGGCCGCCTGTCGAAAAGAAGTAAAGCTGCGAACGGGAAGGCCATAAGGCACTTCGGTATCGTCGTCGAAGGCAAAATCGTCGCCAAAGATATCGGTCAGGGCCACGGATGCCGCTCCCGATACTACGGAATGCCCACTGGTATAT